>CALVEE010000036.1 GCA_944326495.1 Candidatus Gastranaerophilales bacterium
TTCATTTTATATTTTTCATTTGCTCCTGCTGGCTGACCCCTCACCCGAATTTCTAAGTTTCGCTTTAGCTCAACTTGAAATTCTACCCTCTCCCACAAGGGGCGAGGGAAGCGCTACGCCAGGCGTAGAACCTGTACGCTGTCATGCTGAATAGCCGAGGTGGGTGTAAAGAGGATAGAATATAAAAATAGAAAGAGGCGTATTTCAGGATCTTACCGGCAGGAAATTACGCTTTCCAACCAGTAAGATCCTGAACAGCTAAAATAATCAAAAAATTTATTTTGATACTGCCGGCTTTGAACTAATTATATACTGCACTATCCTTTTGTAAAATATATAACTTAACTCTGTTTAACTTTTGGGCCTTTTAGTTTTTTATATAAGGACATTATGTAGGCATCATACTTTTTACCCTTAACAAGCCCTTTAAAGACCTCTGCGACAAATTCACGCCCGTCATCTGAAGTGATAGAATACTCGGAAACATCTTTTTTTATTTTATTCAAATCTGCATTATGCCAAATTGACCGCCGCTCAGATATCGGAGGTAAATCCTGAAAATGCAGCCAATGCCCGATTTCGTGAAAAAAAGAATCAAATTTTTCGGCTGTCGGTTTATATAAATTTGATTTTGATATAAACAGGTAAATTTTATCAAAAACCTTTATACAGCTTGATTGAGTAATAAATTTAGGCCTGAAAGCCATTTCTGACGGCAATTTTTCTACTTTTTCGGCCATAAGTTTTAAGCCCTCTGCTAGATATGCTTTTGTTCTTTTATTATTATTGTTCAAAAATCTAAGCAGGTTGTATTCAAATCTATATCTGACTGCAGAAAAATTTATCATATTACAAATACCTTCGGTTTTGAATTTTTAAGCTCTTGCTTTGCTTCTTTTGCACAGCATTCCAGATTTTTTAATAAAATTCCTGAAATATAAGGAATAAGTTTATCTCTTTCTACTGCTAAACCATTTTCGGTAATGAGCTTTTCGTCATTGCCGGAATAAAAATTTGCAAGAGACTTATCAAAAAATTCGGAATCTGCATTACCTTTACTTGCACAATAACCCATTTCTGTTTTTTTGAAATATACAGGTTCTCCTATATGAATTGAGGAAAGTTCTCTATTATGAGCAAAACCTAAGGGAACAACTTTAGCACTGGGCTTTGTGTCTAATACATTTTTTATAATAGAAGATACTCCGGGCTGGAATTTATAATTCCCTGGTAAAAAATTTAATGCTGCAAGCGCTCCTTCCGGAAACAAAAAAATATTTATTTTATCCTGAATAAATTCTTGAATTAATTCTTTTAACATGTCTGTATTCTGTTTTTTTCCATCTTGATTCATAGAATTACTTACAGGAACAGCTCCCATCCATTCAAGTTTTTCTCCACCATCCTGCAGTTTTTTGAGAAAGCCCTTTCCTGTCATAATTTTGCTTCGCAGGCAATTTTCTCCTAAGCCGTGATAAAGATATTCCCTATACAGCAACGCATTAAAAAATATTGCAGCATCAATATCTTTTGATTGTGCCCGGGTGTGGTTCATTATAAAAATTGCCGGTTCTCGTTTAGATACTAAATCTTGGATTGCTCCCTTTTCAATATTAATTTCACAGGTTTGAGAACATATTTTTTTCGAAAAAGAATAAATGTATTTAATATAATCTTCAGAATTTACGTTAATATTTCTATATTTTTTGCTGACATCGGACAAAAGGGCAGAAGCTCTAAAGCTTTGCCCTCTTTCATATTTTGTATTTAATGTATTAGAAATCGCAAGTATTTTCATTCTAGCTTACTAATCACAATTACAGTCACAGTTTGGTTTTTCGCGCTGATCTTCCGGCACATCACACATTTCATCACAAAAAGAATCGCACGGATTCCATCCTTCATCATTACCTTTGATAAAATTTTCTTCAAGTTCTTTATTTGGTTTAGAAAGACCTTTTACAAATGTATCAGCTGCAAGCCCGGTTCCTGCGGCTGCTATAAGCCCGGCAGCGGTTTTTGTTACCGTTTTTGTTTTGTTTCCGAATGTTGTAACTCCAATAGCATTGATTTTCATTAATTTTCCCCTTTCGTTTGTTCCATTTTAGGATGGTAATTTTATACTACGCTTTATATTTGTTATTTTTGTCAATATATCGGGTAATCCTGATATCATTTTTTTTGCTTTTGCAAATATAATAAATAATATAGAAACGACACTGATAGATTTTTTTAAAAAACCGGCAGCGCAGGTTGTTGTTTTTTTATTAAAAGATTTATCATTTTTAGGATGTTTAACAATACGATTATTAAATCGTATTCTTGCATTAAATGAAGTTTCATTAAGTACTCCTAAGTTCATAACCTAAGCATGATTTTAGCATATGTTTTGAAAATAAGTTTAAAAGTATATACGATTTTCATAAAAATTTACAATTTGAATTTACGAAAAAATCTCGAAAATCTGACAATTTTCGGATTTCCCCCATTAAACACACTACTGGTCATAGTAATTTTAGGAATTAAATTATAGACGCATCCCTTATAAGCCTCCTCCCTGCTTAGCAAAAAAATCATGATTAAATAGGTCGGTTGTGCATACCTTCTTGCCATTAACTTATTTCCCACATTACAGGTTAGATTTTACTTTTACTTACAGAACCGCTCCCTCACCCGAATTTCTAAGTTTCGCATCTGCTCAACTTGAAATTCTACCCTCTCCCTACGGGAGAGGAGCAGCCGTGTTTGAGGCCGTGCCGAAAACTACGGATGCGGTGAGGGGGCAATTTTATCCAGTAGAAAAAGTAAAAACCGGAAAGATATAAACTTTATCTTCAATATTTTTGATACTAATGCTTTTGAGGGAAGGTTAGGAAGGGTGCTTTTCTGTAAGGGTAAAGATTAATAATTTTATTGTCATCCTGAAAGCGTAGAAAATCGGAGGGGGCTTATACAGGTATTTAATTCTTAAAATTATCAGGAACTATAGTGTCAGTGCGAGAGCGAGGTTGAAAGAATGCACAATAATTCCAAGATTTTGCCGAGAATGTTCTCTAATGTTTCAAGTTTGGAATTTTTCTTGCAATAATAACTTTTTATTTAGAAATTTATAAATAAAAAATTCCAGGTATTGATTTTTAGTTTTTAGCGTTTAATAATATGATGTGGTGGGGGGTGATAACGGTGGTTGTCAGACCGCCAAAATTAAATAACGCAGGATGGAGCAGTCTGGTAGCTCGTCGGGCTCATAACCCGAAGGTCGTTGGTTCAAATCCAGCTCCCGCAACCATTTAAAATAAAGGGTTTTAGCAATTTAGCTAGAACCCTTTGTAATAAAGTGAGT
>CALVEE010000037.1 GCA_944326495.1 Candidatus Gastranaerophilales bacterium
CTGCAGCTAATATTCCCTCCTGAATATCTTCATTTAATGAGGACAACTGCTCTTGAGAAACTAAACCTGCTGAATTCAAAGCAATATTTAAGGTTGCATTTATTGCTTCATTTAAAGAATCATATAAGCCCTCTGCAATTTTTCTGCGGAGTAATCGTTCTATATCCGGTGCTAAATAAATATCCATTCTAAACCTCTTTATGCTTGATTATAACAAAATATAGCTCTATTTTCAATTAGTTAGTATTAAAAATTATTGCTTAAGATAAAAACTTATGCGATTATATCTTTTATTTTTTTATTTATTCTTACATACTGCCCCCTCACCGCATCCGTAGTTTTCGGCTCTCGCCTCAAACACGGCTACTCCTCTCACGTAGGGCGAGGGCTTAGCAACTATGTACAATCAAGGATAGAATTTCAATACGAAATGTTAGTTGAGTATTAGAAATTCTTGGTGAGGGGGGCAGACCTGCCTAGGAAAAATTAGCAGCAAGTGTGGAGCAAGCTTTACAAGACTTCTTAATAAAACTCAAACTTCCAGCGGCTTATCCAGCGAGCGGATTGAAACATCAACTTCATTAGAAAAAAGCTGCTGCATATGATTAACTAAATCATTGGTAGAGTTTACCCAAAATGTCGGCGAAGTAAGTATCTTTGTACTATAACCGTCAACCGGCGGA
The DNA here is from genome assembly GCA_944326495.1 of Candidatus Gastranaerophilales bacterium. Classification (GTDB taxonomy): domain Bacteria; phylum Cyanobacteriota; class Vampirovibrionia; order Gastranaerophilales; family Gastranaerophilaceae; genus CAG-196. The sequence continues at coordinate 684 of CALVEE010000037.1, forward strand.
AGCTTGAACATAACAGGGTCATCCCCGTGGTGTCGGGCTAAAACATCTTTTATACCGCACAATTCCTCATACTTAACTTCTTTTTTGAGGTTTACCGTAACAATATTAGAATTATCAACCGATTTTACGTTATCAATCAGCAGGCTAATCTGGTCTTCACCTCGATGCTGGACTTTGCCGGTAATTATAACCTTATTATCCTGCTGTAAAATATCTCCAAACTCCATTAATTTTTTATGGAAACAAACACAGTCAACTTTTCCGGTTAAATCTTCAACAGTTACAAACCGGAGGAATTTTGTCGGATCTTTTTTTGTAGGGATTTGTCTTGTAGCTGTTACCAGCCCGCATATAGTAACTTCAGCCTCTTCTTTTTGTTCTGATAGTTCCGAAACTCTGTGGGTCATTAAAAATTGCATCTTATCTCTTATTGAAAACAGTGGATGCGAAGTTACATAAAAGCCCAGAAACTCTTTTTCAAACTGCTGGATTTCTTTATCAGTATACTCTTTATCGCTTCCTACAAGCTGGTATTGAACATTTGCAAAATCATCCCCGCTGCTCATTGCGGAAAACAGGCTTACCTGCCCCATAGCCCGGTCTTTAGCTTCTTTTGAAGTTACATCGAGAATATGTTCTATATTATCAAATAACTGCTTACGGCTTTTTTCTATATTGGAAAAAGCTCCGGCTTTAATCAAGCCTTCAAGAGACTTTTTGTTAACAAATTTGGCGTCTACACGTTTACAGAAATCAAATATACTTTTAAATTCTCCGTTTTCGTCTCTTTCCTTAATAATCGCTTCAACAACAGGCTCTCCGACCTGTTTAATCGCAGCAAGCCCAAATCTGATATTATCCCCGTCCGGAGTATATTCAAGATATGATTTGTTAATATCAGGCGGAAGAACCTTAATCCCATACTTTTGGGCTTCTTCAATATACAATTGGGTCTGGTCTTTGTTATCAGAAACACTGGAAAGCAATGCCGACAAGTATTCAACCGGAAAATGACATTTTAAATATGCTGTTTGGTATGCTACAAATGCGTAAGCAGCTGAGTGAGACCTATTGAAGCAGTACGATGCAAATGCTTCTATCTGTTCAAATAGAGCTGCTGCATCATCCGGTTTCATATCATGTCTGGTTGAAGCACGCTCAATGAACCGCCCTTTTTGCTTCTGCATTTCTTCAACTTTTTTCTTACCCATCATACGGCGGACAATATCAGCTTCACCCAGAGTATAGTCTGCAAGAGTCTGGAATACTTGCATAATCTGTTCTTGATAGACAATTGTTCCGTATGTGTCTTTTAATATAGGCTCTAAAAGCGGATGTGCGTAAGTTACCTGCTTTACACCGTGTTTTCTAGCGACAAACTCATCCACCATGCCGGAACCTAAAGGCCCCGGTCTAAAGAGTGCAACAAGAGCGCCTAAATCTTCAAATACGTCCGGTTTAAGCCGTTTCACAAGGTTAATCATACCCTGTGATTCAAGCTGGAATACACCGACAGTCTCACCTCTTACAAGCATTTGATAGGTTTCTTTATCATCAAGCGGAATATTGTTTATATCAATATCAACACCACGGTATTTTTTAACCATATCAACTGTTTTATAAATCATTGTAAGGTTTCTTAAGCCCAAAAAGTCCATTTTAAGCAGTGAAAGGACTTCCGTTACCTCATGCGGGGGGTAACCGGTCTGTACAATACCATCCTTTGAAGGCTGAACAGGAATTATAGTATCTAATGGCGCGTGTGAGATTATGACTCCTGCTGCGTGTGTACCGGTTCCACACTTTAAACCTTCAATCGCCATTGACATATCAATAAGTTTTTTAAAGCTTACAGTTTTTCCCGTTTCTGGGTTTGGAATTTGGTAATCCTCATCATAAAGCTTTCTAAGCTCCGAGCCCTCAACCTGAATAGCGTCTTTAATCCATTTAGCTTTTGGATTTGTTGCTTGAGCCAGTTCTATTGCCGGTTCAATTAAGCCTGTGAGTCTGTTGCTTTCTGCAAACGGTACTTTTAAAATACGAGCAACGCCTTTAAATGCAGCTTTTGGAGCATAGGTTGAGAACGTAATAATCTGGCAGACTCGGTCCTCTCCGTATTTTTGGGTTACGTAATCAATAACCTGACGTCTTTTTTCAATACAAAAGTCAATATCAATATCAGGCATTGTGAAACGTTCTTCGTTTAAGAATCTTTCAAACAACAGATTATGCTTTATAGGATCCAAATCCGTTATTTCAAGCGCATACGCAACAACGCTTCCCGCAGCCGACCCCCTTCCGGGGCCGACAGGAATATTATGGGTTTTTGCATAATGAATAAAATCCCAAGTGATAAGGAAGTATGCCGGAAATCCCATTTTATTAATAACCCGCAGCTCATAATCTACGCGCTCTTTAAGCTCCGGAGTTATTTCACCGTAACGTTTTTTTAAGCCTTCATACACAATATGCTCAAGATAAGTCTCGTTTGTATAGCCTTCCGGCACATCATAATGAGGAAGCGGCGCGTTTCCAAGCTCAATTTCAATATGGCATTTTGCAGCGGCTTCCTCTGTATTTTTTACACACTCCTCAAAGGTTTCATCATCCATCCACGAAAAAGCTTTTCGCATTTCTTCTTTAGATTTGATATAAAACTCATTATTAGGGAAATGAAAGCGGTTAGGATCATCCTTATCAGCATTTGTCTGCAAACACAATAAAGAGTCCTGCGCATCAGCGTCCTCACGCTTCAAATAGTGAGAATCATTTGTGATAATCATCTTAATGCCGAGCTCTTTTGCAATCTTGATTAAATCCGGATTTGTGCGTTTCTGCTCCTCAAGGTTATGATCCTGAAGCTCGATATAGTAATCATCTCCGAATAAATCTTTGTATCTTTGTGCTGTCTCTTTAGCTTTTTCATATTCCTGTTTTAAAAGGTGCTGCAGCACTTCGCCTCCAAGACATGCAGAAGCACAAATAAGACCTTCATGGTGTTCTTTTAAAAGTTCAAAATTAATTCTCGGCTTATAATAAAATCCTTCACACCAAGCTGTAGATACTAATTTGATAAGATTTTTATACCCGACAGCATCCTTACATATTAAAATCAAATGGTAAAGCGGATTATGGTTATTATCATGTACATGAATATCTCCGTCATGAACATAAAATTCACACCCGATAAGCGGATTAATACCGGCCTCTTTAGCTTTTTCATAGAACTCGATTGCTGAATACATAACTCCGTGATCTGTTACAGCAATTGCCGGAAGCTCATTATCTACCGCATACTTAACCAAATCCCCTATTCTTATTGTTCCATCAAGAAGCGAATACTCCGAGTGGATATGTAATGGTATGAATTTCGACATAATTTAAATTTATCACATAAACATATTAACGTTTGTAAAATTTTATTTTAAAACATTTATTACAAACTCTAATGCTCCCTGCTGTTCCTTAAATACATTCAGACATGCTGCTGATGTATTAAGGTAAAAATCTTTATCTGATAAAAGTTTGTCCGCTTTAGTATAAAGTTCCTCCGGAGTTTTGACTACAAAACCCGCGCCTGCATTTTGAATAATTGCATAAATATCTTTAAAATTATTTATAGAA
>CALVEE010000038.1 GCA_944326495.1 Candidatus Gastranaerophilales bacterium
ATGTATTAAGTTACATGGGCGTACATTGAGACAGGTCAGTAGGCCAAATATTATCTGGTAGTCTTTAGATAGAATGCCTGTCGACCAGTCTCCTACGTGCGTAGCACCACAATATGTATTATGTTACATTCAATGTAACACTTTATAGGAGAGCTTTTATGAAAAAATCTGGATTCACGTTGGCTGAAGTATTGATTACACTTGGAATTATAGGTGTTGTAGCTGCACTCACTGCACCGGCTTTGGTTATGAGCAGCAGAAATGAAGCCAATGCTGCTAAACTTTCTGTGTCAATCTCAAATTTAGAAAATGCATTTACAAATATGATTATAAGTGAAGGGGTTGATAATATGTTTCAAACGCAAGCCTGGGCCCAAGTTGATAATAGAAGAGCTTTTGCAGGTAATATAGGAAGGTTCATGCATATTAATGGTTCAAGGCTTCCGCATGAAGACGATGGAGACGGGGCTGATATGATCCGAGAATACTACGCCGGGCAACCTTTACCCGCAGGGATGGACGAAAATGGAACACGTGACGAAGGTTCTTCTAATGGTGTTATTAATGTAATGGCAAGAGACCCAAATTTGGGTATTGGAACAAATCACGTTATCGAAATGAAAAATGGAGCAGCCATTTTCATTGCTCCTTGTAGAGATCAAAATCCGACAGAAGCCACAAGAAGAAATATTATAAATCAAGGCGGTTCATTATTTAATGAAGCAGCTGCAGTTGTTATTGATGTAAACGGTGCAAGTGCTCCCAATGTAATTGGTCGTGATTTGTTTTATTTTTACCTTGGAGAGAATGGAATCTTATATCCTGTAGGTGGATTAGATTCTGTAGTTTTTGACCCTGGTACAAGATCTTGGGAAAATACATGTCCAGTAAATGGAAATATCAGCTGGAATGGGTATGCTTGTACTGCTCGGGTTATATCAGAAGGATATAAAATAACATATTAATACTCTTCAAGTTTTACAATTCAAAATACTCAGCTTTATCAAGTGTACGCTCGTCTCTATAGTAGCTATTATAGAGGCGGGCTTTTTTAATTATGTTGTACCATTTAGAATATTCATTCATAAAATCTTCTTTGTTTTTATTCATATAATGAATAGTAACAATCCCTTCATATCCCCTTGTAACCCTCAAAAACTCGCACTGCCCTTTTATATTACCGTAATCATCCGTACATCTTCCGGCTATCGCATCATTGGCTGTAAGTCTTAATGTCTTATACCGGCCGGTTGGATTAATTTTTTTCATACGTGCCAGATTATTGTTCATAAAAATATTTATCGGATAAGTTGAGCCGTTATATGAGTGAACAACAACGGTTCTTGTCCAATTATTACTGCTCTGGCCGTTTGGAACATACTGGAGAATTGCCTCATTATTTACTTTTTTATAATACGCTTTAACCCACAATTCTTTATCAGGAAACTTTATTATAATAGTTTCATAAGCAAACACTGCTAAAGCAGACAGGAAAAATATACTAATAAATAAAAGGACTCTTTTCATCAGCAATTACCCCACCCGCATCGCAAATTTCCATCAAAAGCCCTGGCGCAAAAATTTCGCTCTCAAAATGTCCTATATCAAAAAGAACTGTATCAGCGTCAAGTGCTGTATGGAATTTTATATCGCCGGTTACAAACGCATCCGTTTTCCCGATAAATTCAGAACCTGAGCCTGCACAAAACCCGATTGTTTTTATTTGCGTTAAGCCTTTATTATTCACATATCTCAAATTTGGCGATATTTTTAAGAGTTTTTCTCTCAATTCTTCTACGCTAATAGGCTCCTCAAGTTCCACAATCCGTGCAAAATCATCATTTCTGCTTTTTTTAAAACCTAAAACCTTAATCAGAGTATCTGTAGTTCCGCCTTCTGCTCTATCGAGATTAGTATGAGCGGAATAAATATTTATATCTTTGTATTTAAACGGAATAAAAAACAGCGGATGATGCGAAATTATCATATCACATCCGGATTGTCGCGCCTGTTCAACCACATTGTCGGTAACTGTCAGAGCGAACATGATTTTGTTTACTTCACTTCCTTCCGTATTTACCCCCGCATTTACCCCCCAGCCGCTTGAATCCCAGCTTTCCTGCGTTTCTAACGGTGCAAAATCCTCTATTTTTTTAACAATTTCATATTTATTCAAAAATCTCCTCCAAAATACGTTTTGCAATATTTTGTTTGGTATCTTTTTCAATATGTTTTATATTCAAGTTTTTGTCAAGAATGTAAACTTCATTCTCATCACTGTTAAATCCGATATCTTTTCTTGAAATATCGTTTGCAATTAAGTAGTCACAACCTTTGTTTTTAATCTTAATTTTTGCGTTCTCAATCAGATTTTCGCTTTCTGCGCAAAATCCGGCAATAATCGGGCAAAGTTCCCCCGCCCCGTGTGGGAGGGGGTTAGGGGGAGGGGTTTTACGTTTTTCCTGCAATGCAATACATATTCCTTTCAATATATCAGGGTTCTTAACAAGCTTAAGCGTAAGCTCATCATCCCCCCCCTTTTTAATCTTTTGTTCAGAATAGTTTTCTACTCTATAATCGGCAACTGCAGCAGCCATAATTACGCAATCTTTTCCCGCAAGATTTTCTTTTACAGCTTTTTCCATCTCTAAAGCTGTTTCTACCACGATATTTTTATAATTCTTATCTGTTTTAAAGGTTGAAATAAGTGTTACTTCTGCTCCCATAGAATAAGCTTCATCCGCAAGCGCAAGCCCCATTTTTCCAGAAGATGAATTTGAAATATATCTCACAGGATCAATTTTTTCTTTTGTTCCGCCTGCTGTTATAAGAATTTTTTTGCCTTTTAACCTGCCTGATAAGATTTCAACAGTTTTATCAAAAATATCCTCAACTTCTCTCATCCTTCCGACACCGGAAGTTCCGCAGGCGAGATAACCGCTTTCAGGCTCAAGTATATGGTATCCGGCGCTTTTTAATTTCCCGAGATTTTCCTGAACAAAAGGATTATTCCACATATTTGTATTCATTGCAGGCGCAATAAGAAACGGTTTATTAAAAGCACAGGCTGTTGACAACAGAAGGTTATCACATATCCCGTTTGCGAGTTTAGAAATTGTATTGGCGCTTGCGGGCGCAATTACAAAAATATCCGCTTCCGTAAGTGCAATGTGTTCGGGCTTATACTCATCAATCTCAAAATTTTCGACATAGACTTCATTATTAGAAAGCGTTTGAAGAGTAAGTTTGGTAACAAAATTTAAAGCATTAGGAGTTAAAACGACTCTCACATTAGCTTCTGCTTTTCTATAAAGTCTTATAAGCGTACAAATTTTATACGCTGCAATACCGCCTGTTATCCCGATTAAAATATTTTTACCTTTTAGCATAAAAACATTTTAACCTAAAAACATGACTTCTTAAAGTTAATCATTAAACAAATATCATCTAAATAAATGAAATTTTAATAAAACGGTAAAGAACCCTTAATAATATCCGATATTATTAAAGGAAGGACGGTTGATATTGTTTAATACAATGAACACAGTACGCCCGCGCCCTTATCCGCAGCGAGGCAATTATAACGCAGGCAGTGACGGTACCGACAAGGACGGTCATAACGGTAATGCGCAAGACCAGCAGCAGCAACGTCAGAACCAGCAGGTTGTAGCACGCGGCAGGGCAGAAGATATGCAGCAGGCGCAGCCAATTGCACAGCGTCAGGGGGTATATTCGCCTGCAAACAATGCTTATCCAGCCTCTCCGCAGCGTCAGACTTATCACGTTCAAACCCCGCCTCCTATCAGATACAACCCTAATCAGGTTAATCCGATGCAATATCAGGCAGCCCAGGCGGGTTACCAGCCTATAGCCCAAAATCCTGCACCGCAGCCGCAGCAGCCGGCACAGGCACAGAGAAGCAACAAAATTAATATTGCACAGATTTTAAAAGATTTTAGAAATACTATAAAAGCAATAGCAACTCCTCCGGAGATTGAAGAGCAGGTTAATCATTATCTTCAGATTGTTGATGCGCAGGTAAGAGAAGTTCATCCGCAGGTTAATCTTATTCAGAGCAATTTAAAAATAGCGGCATCTCTATTGGATAAATACATATCTGAAACCTTGAATAAAGAGTCAAAAGTTGTTCAGAATTGGTTAGATGCATTATTTTTACAAAAAATTAACTACAGCTATAATGAAGAAGAAGTTAACCCGAATTTTCTGGTAAAATTCCCGGAAAATAATCCGAAACCAAAAGCCCAGCCTCAAGAGGTTCAGGAAGCACCAATCGCGCAGGAAGAAGCTCCTGTGCAGGAAGAGATTATTGAATTTGAGCCGGAAGAACTCTCTTTAGAGCAAGAATTTACGCAGGCTAAGGAAACGATTTCTAAGAAACCGAATATAACAATAATTCCGCAGGATACAAAGTTGAAATCTTTGTTTGTTGAGGCTAAAAAACAGGCTTTTTCAAACAATCCGCAAAAAGCAATGCAGATGTTTAAGGAAGCTTTCATAAGAGCAGAAGAGCTCAAAGACAATGAAACACAGTCAAGAATTTGTCTTGAAATAGGAAAAATTTATGATGACAACGACCATTTTGTACAGGCTCTAAACAGTTATAACAAATCATTGAAATATACAACCGATGTTAATGTAAAATCAAGAGCACATTTTTCAATGGCGCAGATTTATGATGACGTAAACGAGATTGTACCGGCTTTGAACCATTATATGACTTCGATTTCATACGCCGGAAAGTCTGATGATTTAATCGGTCAGTCTGATTCCCTAACCAGAATGGCAAATATATTTACGGATAAATATGATGAAAATGCTTTTGATTACTATGATGTTGCGCGCAAATTAATTGAACAGACAACAGACAGTTCTATGAAGGGTTATGTTTTATCAAATACAGCTGATGCCTGCGTGCAGTTTAAAAAGAATGATAAAGCTTTAAAATATTACGCAGAAGCTGTAAAAAACTATGAAAAGACAAATTCCCGCGAAGAAATCGCCTTGAATTATAAATCAGCAGCACAGATTATGATTGATTTTAACAGTCCTAACAAAGCAAAATCTTTACTCAAGAAAGCTCTTGTAAATGCAGTTAAGACAACGAACGAAGATTTAGTTTCAGAAATCAACGCACTGTTAGCTTCTGTAGAAGAATAAGGGGTTATAATTTTTTGTGCTATAATTTTAATAAAGTTTTAAAAAGGGAATTGAGATTATGGCAAAATTTTATACTACAACAGCAATTGATTATGTAAACGGTGCTCCGCATATCGGACATGCTTACGAGAAAATTTTAACAGATGTTATATACAGACATTTTACCCAGAGATGTGAAGATGCCTATTTTTTGACAGGTACTGACGAGCACGGGATTAAGATACAAAAAACTGCTGCAGAAAAAGGTATTTCTCCAAAGGAATTCTGCGATATGAATGCCCAGAAGTTTAAAGATGCCTGGAAGGTGCTTGATATAGATTATTCTCAATTCATAAGAACAACTGATGAACAGCACGAAAAAATTGTTCAAAAGATTTTTAAGAAACTTGTTGAAAAAGGCGATATTTATAAACACTCTTACACCGGTCTATACTGCTCCGGCTGTGAAGCATTCTTGAGTGAAAAAGACTTAACAGAGGACGGACTTTGTCCTGATCATCAGAAAAAACCGGAAGTTGTTGAAGAAGAAAATTATTTCTTTAAGCTTACTAAATACAAAGATGCAATCATTAAACACATAAAAACTAATCCGGATTTTATAGTACCAGCTTTTAGAGCAAATGAGGTTATTAACCAGCTTGAGAATATTGAAGATATTTCCGTTTCCCGTGTAAAAACCAATGTAAACTGGGGGATACCGGTTCTTGATGATGCAGAGCAGGTTATTTATGTCTGGATTGATGCGCTTTCTAACTATATTACGGCAATCGGCTATGACCCGGACGGAAGCAGTGATAAGTTCGAAAAACTATGGCCGGCTGATGTTCAGGTAATAGGAAAGGATATTTTAAAATTCCACAGTATATACTGGATTGCAATACTTATGGCGCTGGAGCTTCCGCTTCCTAAACATATTCTTGCCCACGGCTGGATTACTATTGACCAGACAAAAATGTCTAAATCTTTAGGAAATGTAATTTCTCCAACTGCTGTATTAGAAGCATTTAATCTTGATATTCCGGATCCTCTCAGATACTATATGGCATCAGCTGCACCGTGCGGTAAGGACGGAAATTATTCTGATGAAGATTTTAAAGAAAAAGTTAATGCCCATCTTGCAAACTCTATGGGAAATCTTCTAAACAGAACTCTTTCAATGCTTGTGAAATATTTTGACGGTGATATTAAGCCGGAATTTTTGAATAAAAACGAGCTTGAAAAACAGGCGCTCGAAACAGTTAAAGCTGTAAAACACCATTTCGATTATTTTGAAGTACAGGAAGCTGCACAAAAGATTATAGAACTTGTTGATATTACTAACAAATACGTAACCGACAATGCTCCCTGGACTTTAGCAAAAGAAGAAAAGATGGATAAGTGCGGAGAAGTTTTAACAAATGTACTTCAGGTAATGACTGTTATATCATCTCTCATTTACCCCTATTGTCCTAATATTGCCTCAAGAATGGCCGAACAGCTCGGATATGATTTGAATACAAAGCTTGATGATATAACCTGTAATGCGCTGAAAGCCGGACATTTAATCGATAAAGAAAATATCAAGCCGGTGTTTTTGAGAATGGATAGTGAACTTGCTGATAAGAAGAAATAAAATTCAAACTATCAATTGCTTGAAAAGAGGATAAAACCTTGCTATTATAAAATTATAAGGGGTTGATGGTGTACGTTTATTCAGTAACAAATAATATTTTTAGTTCCCGGAAATGTTTGCTTGAGCGAAATTATGCTCCTGTATTCAGAGCAAACACTTCTGCCGGCAATCCATTGAAAAAACTCCAGAAATTTAATGACATAATATGCCCGTATTTCGGGGTTCCAATGATATCCGCCTCAAAAGAAACAAGGATAGAATCCAAACTCGACGGATGCAGAGATGTTAAAGATGTATTTAAAGTCCTTTCCCCTTTTACGCATTATATGCAGCCGGTGGAAAAACGTATTTTCAGAATGTTTACAGAATATATTAACAAATCTCCGGATGTTACGCTGCCCGAAATTTTACAGAAACATTATAATGAAGCGCTTATTAAACTGAAACTTGAAGAATTTAATGTTCTAGATGATGTCGATAAGATTTCCCTAAATCTCTCTCCGCGTCAGGCTCTTGAAATCCATCGCAGAACAACAAAATGCAGACAGATTATTTTAGACAATTCTGCAGAAAATACATTTAAGAGAAAGACGCTGTTAAGCTCATTAGATGATATTCATCCCCGCAAAGATGAACTTGAAACTTTTGAGAAATTAAA
>CALVEE010000039.1 GCA_944326495.1 Candidatus Gastranaerophilales bacterium
TCCTTCTTGACTTTTTCGACTATAGCAGGGTCGGGATACCCCCAGAACCCGATTTTTGTTATACTATGCATAAGTCAATGATACAATAAAGGAGATGATTTGAAAATGGAGATTACAAGTGATATAATTTCATATAAGGAGGATTGGAAGATGAATGAGGATATACAAATAAAACAGGTTGACGGGGCTGATTTAGTTCAATATAAGCCAACAGGTGTCTGCTGTAAATTAATGCAGATGAGAATAAAAGACGATATTATAGAAGATGTTGAATTCTTCGGCGGCTGCAACGGAAACCTAAAAGGGATAGGTATCTTAATCCGCGGCATGAATATTAATGATATCATCCCGAAACTAAGCGGACTACCTTGCGGAAGCAGACCGACAAGCTGTCCGGATCAGCTTACTAAAGGAATTGAAGCATATATAAAAGTTAAGAAGGGTGCTGTCGTTGGCTAAATCCGACTTTGAAATATCAGTATGGCTTGATGAGATAGAATCAAAATTAAAAACAGCTTTTAAAGATAACCTGATTTTTATCGGACTTCAAGGAAGTTATAACCGTAATGAAGCAGATGAAAACAGCGACATTGATTTAGTTGTGATTTTAAAGCATCTGTCAATCGAGGATTTACGGGAATATAAATCCATTATAGAAGGAATGCCTTTTAAAGAAAAAGCGTGCGGGTTTATTTCCAGTGAAAAAGAGCTTAAAAACTGGTCTAAAGAAGATTTATTCCAGTTCTTTTATGATACCGGAAATATTTACGGAAAACTTGAAGAAATAATTACTCCGCCAACAAACACAGAAGTCAAAAAATCAATCAAGCAATCTCTTGAAACACTTTATCATTCAGCTATACATTCTTACTTGCATTCTTCTGACCATCAGCAAGTACTGCCGGAATTATACAAACAAACATTTTTTATTCTACAGGCAGAATATTTTGTTAAAAACAATGAATATATAAAAACTAAAAAAGAGCTTCTAACCAGACTTACCGGATTAGATAAAGATATTTTATTATGCTGTATTAACAGAAAAGATATTTTAAAATCTGATAAATCGGAATATTTGTTTACACTGCTTATTGAATGGCTGTTCAAACAAATGTCTAAATAATTATACGGTAGACAGACATTCCGTCTAAAGACTACCCTTGTATCATCTCCCTAACTAGAGACACTACTGTCCGAGATAAATTTTAGGAGTAAAAAATATTAACCCAATCCCTATATAAAACCCCTCCCCGAAATCAAAGATTTCGACCCTCCCACACAGAGGTCAATCTGTCGGGGCGGGTAGGCTTCACGCCTGGCGTGGCGGTCCCCTCGCCCCTTGCGGGAGCGGATTTGCGGACGGACGGTAGTCCGGATAGCGAACAGACTGAACCGACTAAGCCGTGAGGCTTAAAGGTGAAGCTCTGTGAGCGTGGAGCAAATCCAAGACAGAGGATAGAATTTCAAGTTGAGTGTAAACGAAACTTAGAAATTCGGGTGAGGCGGCAGTTTTATATTCGGATAGTGTACAGTTTCTTAAACACACTGAAATAAAATTTCAAAAAATATTAATGGTGCAAAAATTTGCCCCCTAGCATTTCCCCTCCGTTCGCAAATCCGCTCCTTTACCAGGGAAGGAATACTACAGGCTTGGCGCGACTCCCTCCCTTTTGAGGGAGGGCTGGGGTGGGTGATAACTGGAGTTTAGTAGGTTAGAAGTTGATAAGTTTATGTAGTGGATAATAAAGTAGACTTAAGTCTACTCTACTAGCTCTAATTAGCACCCACCCCAGTAGTAGGTCAGGCATTGCCTGACATTAACTTATTTCCTACATTACGGGTTAAATTTTACTTTTCCTTACAGGATAAAATTACCCCCTCACCGCATCCGTAGTTTTCGGCTTTCGCCTCAAACACGGCTGCTCCTCTCCCGCAGGGAGAGGGGAACAGCACGCTTTATGTGAAGCCGGGAGGGATAGGAAATAAACTCAAATACATATTTTAAATAATTTTTGGCCTCTCACGGGCTATTTCAGGGCGGAAACTTCGTTTCCGCCCTTTTTCTTTATTTAAAATAGATTGTAACATTTCTCCAAGTTTGTAAAGATTTTGAAATAACTTGACTTGTTTTTGATAAAATTAATAAAGTTGGACACATTAGTCGGAAATTAAGGGAAAGAGATTATGAAGAAATTTTTATTTATGTTTTTCACTATGTTAATTACGCTCAATTCTGCGCAGGCAATGAGTGTTAATGAATTTATGGACAAGAATATTGCACCGATATCTGATGCGGTTGCAAAATTAATTTTTTTCCCGATAAAAATCTGCGGTTATGATGTTCCTTTAATTATTTTCTGGATTTTAATTGCAGGATTTTTCTTTACTTTTTATTTTAAAGGAATCTCAATATGGGGCTTTAAGCACGCGATTGATGTAATCAGAAAACCAGCTGAAAAAAGCCATGAAGGTTTTGGAGAAGTTTCTTCTTTTCAGGCTTTAGCAACAGCTTTATCTGGTACAATCGGAATCGGAAGTATTGCAGGTGTCGCAATTTCCATCTCAATCGGCGGTCCCGGTGCTGCATTCTGGATTTTTGCCGGTGCGCTTCTCGGTATGTCAATTAAGTTTGTAGAAGCAACTCTTGCTGTAAAATACAGAAGATTTAATCTGGACGGCTCTGTTTCCGGAGGGCCTATGCATTATATTGCACACGGACTTACAAGAAAGAAAATGCGCTGGTTAGGTCAGCCGCTTTCTGTTATCTATGCAATACTTTGTATCGGAGGCGGTATAACAGGCGGGAATATGATTCAGATTAACCAGACTGCTCATCAAATGGTATTTATAACCGGAGGAGAACATAGTTTTCTGCAAGGTTTCACCTGGATTGTCGGACTAATTGTTGCAATACTTATCGGTATGGTTATCGTTGGAGGAATTAAGAGTATAGCAAAAGTTACCACAATTTTAACTCCGACAATGTGCGTTATGTACATTGTATCAGGTCTGATTGTAATCTTTGCAAACTTTGTAAATATACCTCATGCAATTATGCTGATACTGAAAGAAGCTTTTCACCCGACTGCAGTTGCAGGGGGAATTTTCGGCACAATTATAATAGGCTTGAGACGTTCAGTACAATGTAACGAAGCCGGAACGGGCGCTGCTGCAATTGTTTACGCTACAGCTCAGACAAAAGAACCTGTTTCGCAAGGTTTTGTAGCTTTAATTGAAACATTTTTAACAGGTGTTTTATGTTTATTCACTTCTTTTGCAATCATTTTTTCAGGTGCCTGCACACAGGCAACAAAAGAAATCTCCGGAATTGAGCTTGCATCAAACGCATTCCAGTCAGTAATTCCGTTTTTCCCGATTATACTTTCTGCAATCGCTATAATGTTTGCACTTTCTACATTAATCTCCTGGGCGTATTACGGACAAAAAGCATGGACATTCTTGTTCGGTGAAGGTAAAAAACGCGTTCTTGCTTTTAACCTGATTTACTGTTTATTCATTGTAATCGGTTCTGCAATGAATGTTAAATCAGTCATTGATATTACAGATGCTATGATGATTGCACTTTGTGTTCCGAATATTATAGTTCTTTATATACTTTGTCCTGAAATCAAGCGGGATTTAAAAGCTTATCTTGAAAAGCATAAGATGAATTTCATGAGATTTTAATATGCTTTATTTAGACGCCGGGACAACATATTCTAAAATTATAAGTGACAAGGACTGTTTTGAAAAACAGTTCTTGTCTTTCTGCAAGGGGGGGAAATATTATTATATTTTGCCTTCTAACATGATAAAAACTCTGGGAATATCTCCGGATGCTTCCTGCGGTCACATGTCAAACGCAAATGAGAACGAAATAATCGCATTAGCTCAAGGCGCAAAAAAAAGAAATATCAGTCCTGATGCAACTATTCTTGATTTGGGCAGCCGCGATGCTAAATGGATTAAATTCAGGGGCGGAAAATTTCACGATATGGATTGGAATACGTCCTGCGCAAGTTCTACAGGAGCAACTGTTGAGATGTTATTAAAGTTTTACGGAATAAAAGCTGAAGATTTGAGTTTTCAGGAAGAAAAATTCAACGTAACCTGCGGAATATTCGGTATGGAAAAGATTATGGACGCAATTTCAGAAGGATATAAACCTGAAGCAGCTGTATCAAAATTTGTACATGGAATTGCCTTCAATGCGTGGAATTTTTGCAAAAAGCCGGATAAAATTTATCTCTCCGGCGGTTTCTGCGAAAACAAATGCCTTGTAGAATCACTAAAAAAATATTGTGAAGTAGAACTCTTAGGCAGGTTTGTTCTTTGCGAAGGCTTAATATAAAAAGTCTGTTTAAATTATTCAATATTTTCTAAAGCCTAAAATTTAAAATCAAAAAGTTCATACATTTCAACTCCAAGAGCATCAGCCAGAATTTTCATTGTTTTAATGGTTACATTAGCTTCGCCGCGTTCTATTTGCCCTATATAATTAAAATTCATATCAACCTTTTCAGCCAGCTTCATTTGTGAAAGCTTTTTTGATTTTCGTATATAAGCAAGTTTTGCTCCGAATTTTTTTTCAAGGTTTTCATTTGTACTCATAGTATCAAGTATAGTATTAGCATTAGCTTATTTCTAATTGTTATTAATATTGATTTCCTTGCCTATAACTATTAAGTTTTGTAAAAAATAATACTCTATGTATGCAAAAATAAAATTATTTGTAGTTTAATAGTTCATGAATATTAAATAATAGTTATTAACAAGTATCAGAAAGGACTCTTATGAAAATTTTCCCAATCAATAATTCGGTTCAAACAAGATGCAGTGCAAGAACTTTCAGGAGACGAACAGATGTAAACTTTACAGAAAAACCGGATGTTTTTGAAAAGAAAAATGTTTATGATAATGCTGTTTCTTTTCAGGGTTTAAATGCAAAAGGTGTTGTCAGGCAGCGGGGACTTTTGTTCCATATAACAAGCCTTCCTGCTCATCGTTCATATTGCGGGCAATTCGGGGATGAACAGACTACAAAATTTATTAAATGGTTAAATGATGCTAAACAAACGCATTGGATTATGAGTCCGTTGAATGCGCTGGAAGATAATCTTTGTCCTTACAGTTCTGTTGGCAGATTCAGCAGAAATAAGTTTATTGTAAATTTAAATAAACTAACGGGAAAAGAATATGGAAAAATTCTTAAACCCAAAGAGCTTCCTGATGATATAACCGTGCCTGAGTTTACGTTTGAAATGCTTGAAAAACAGAAGAGTCCGCGATTTGAGCTTGCTTTTTCAAGATTTCAGAAATTGCCCGAAACAGCAAGCATTAAAAAGGAATATAATAAATTCTTAAAAGAAAACGATGATTTATGGTTGGATGATTATGCAAATTACGATGTTTTATCTAAAAAATTTGGTTCATACTGGCTAAATTGGGATAAAAGTTTACAGACAGCGCCTGAAGATGCCAGAAAAGAAGGTATTACATTACAAGATAAAATTTTAAATGTTTTAGAAGGGAAGATTTCCAGAGAAGAATATCAAAACAAAGTCGATTTATACAAATTTGAACAATTTTTATATGACAAACAGTATAATGAATTAACAAAAGAATTAGATAAAAAAGGGATTAGAATATTACAAGATTTACCGATTGGCGTAAGCTATGGCGGTGTTGACGTTTGGGGTAAGAAAAATATTTTTCTCCTCGGCAATGATTTTAAACCATCAAAAGTAAGCGGCTGTCCGCCGGAAAAAGCTTATCCTTACACACAATGCTGGGGACAAGCGCTATATGATTATGATTCACCTGATTTTTGGAAATATCAGGAAGCCTCTATTAGGCAGCTCTTGAAAAATACTGATTTAAGACTCGATCATTTTGTCGGATATATTAATAGAGCCGAAATACCATCAACACTTAAGACAACAGATGGAAGAACACTACAATTTTATGAGATATTCAGGCCTATAGAAGAAGGCGGTTTAGGAACCAATTATTTCGACAACAACTGGGTAAAAAATATCTATGACAAAAAAAGCCCTAAAGGAGAAAATATTGTTGAATTATTTGTGCGTGTTGCAAAAGAGCTTGGAAAAAAGCCGGAAGAAACATATATTCTAGAAGATTTTGGCCCGTTAGGAAAAACTAAATTATACAAAGAATTCCATAAAAAGTTTGGTAAAAATTTTACAAGCCAACAAATACCAATCGGTATGGATATTTGTGACCCTAAAAACAGAAAGAAAATGCTGCAATCTAATGTTGCAATTTTAACAGGAAATCACGATTTACCACCATTAAGAGAATTTGTGGACAAACTTACTGATAATACAAAGCTTTCCAGACGTGATAAAACTGCACAGAAAAAATTCGCAAAATTCTGTCAGGAAGAACTTAAATTAACGCCAGAGGAAATGCAGGATAAAAATGCAATATATGAAAACCTTCTAAAATGGCATTATACAATGGATGTTAAGCAGGTTCAGACAACGCTTCAGGATGCATTAGGGATTTATTTCAGACCGAATATTCCGGGGTTCTGGAACGGTATGTATGATAAATTTTTAATGAAAACAACTCCTGAGGCTCTTTTGCCCTACTGGAGCAGGGTTTTTCCGAAAGATTTTCTTTCCCGCGATAATCAAGGAGGTATAAATCCTGGATACAAAAAACTTGCAGATAAATTCACACAAATGATGAAAGAACTGTATCCTAAAGAAAAATAACGATACTTTGAAATGAACTTGTTTCTTTTCAAAAACAACGCTGTCTCACACACCAAAACAATCTCCGAGGCAGTGTTGTTTTATTAAATATGTGTGTTTATAAGTTGGATATTGCATCTATCCCTATTGGATATAAGTGTATTGCAGAATCAAATATACAATAATCCCATAGCGTAAAACTTGCTCTGCAAAAAATTATCTTCAAGAAAATTCATCTTTTTCATCTCCTAAACTTCTTAAGCTAAATCAGCACCCACCCCACCCCTCCCTCAAAAGGGAGGGTGCAGGCGCCAGGTAAAGTCTGTTGAGCAGGTTTGTTCTTTGTGAAGGCTTGATGTCAGAGTAAATTTTATGTATACTCTAATTGTATGAATAAGCATAAACTTTCGCTTGCAATATACTGGCATATGCATCAGCCGGTCTATGAACTTGAAGGGACTTATCTTATGCCCTGGGTTCGTCTGCATGCTGTAAAAGATTATCTGGATATGGCGCTTATTTTAGAAAAATTTCCTAATTTAAAGCTCAATTTTAACATTGTTCCGGCTTTATTGGATTCTATAATAGATTATGCTGAAAACAACTGTCACGATATTCATTCTGAACTTACGGCTTCTGATACAGAGAGTCTTAACGATGAAGAAAAAGCGTTTATTTTAAATAATTTTTTCAGCTCTAAATATGAAACAATGATTTATCGGAGTGAAAATTATAAAAATCTATTCCAGAAACGTTTTGCCAAAGATGTTCCAAATATTGAAGAATTTAGTGAAGAAGAGTATTCTGATCTGATGGCTCTTTTTAATCTGGTCTGGATAGATCCGGTTCATTTTGAACGTTATCCGCGCTTAAAAGAGCTTTGGGAAAAACAGCGGGGATACACAAAAGACGACAGATTAGAAATTCTCGATATTCAAAAGCAAATAATAAGAGAGATTATACCGGCTTATAGAAAATATATACAGCAAGGCAGAATAGAGCTTACAACAAGCCCGTATTACCATGCAATACTTCCGATACTTATTGATGTAAAAGCTTCCGTAAAATCTGTTATGACAACAGAAGGTTTGCCGCAGTCACTGGGGATGCTTGATGATGCAAAATTACAGATAAGAAGCGCTCTGGATAGAATAGAAGAGGTTTTTGGAGTCCGTCCTAAAGGTATATGGCCGCCGGAGCTCTGTCTGGGGCCAAAGACCCTAAACATTCTGGCTAAAGAAGGTATAAAATGGACGATTTCTGATGAAGGGGTTTTGTCTAATTCTATAAATTTCGATTTTATTCGGGATTTTAAAGGAAACTTAAATGACCCGTATCATTTATTAAAAGTTTATACTTATCAGACAAAAGAGTCTGATATAGACATTATTTTCAGGGATAGATCAATACCAAATCTTATTAATTTTGAATATGCCGGTATTAATTCAGAGATGGCTTCCGGAGATTTGTACGACAAAATTAAAACTATTCAAAATAAACTGCTTGTATCACCAGATGAAACTCATCTCTTAACGATAGCTTCTGATTGCGAAAACTGCTGGGAAAATTACCAGAATGACGGCAGAGATTTTTTGGAAAACTTTTATTCGCTTATAGTAAATGACGAGACTCTTGAAACTGTGTTAATAAGCGATTACATAGACTCTGACAAGCACAAAAAGAGCTTAAAGAAAATTCATTCCGGCTCCTGGATTGATAAGACTTTCCAGTACTGGATAGGAGAGCCCGAAAAAAATAAGGCCTGGGCGCTTTTAAAGAAAACAAAGGATGATTTTGAAGAATTTGCAAAAGATAACAAAAATAATCCTAATCTTGCGATTGCAAAACGCGAACTTTTAATTGCAGAAGGCAGCGACTGGTTCTGGTGGTATGGCGAGCCGAATAATTCCGGACAGGATTTCGTTTTTGACTATATGTTTAGGGAAAGACTCAAGAATGTTTATTTAATACTCGGTTTGAATTATCCGGAATATCTTGATACGACTTTAATAAGAGCAATAGAAGTTCCGTTTAAGCATCCTAAAAGAAATATCAGCCCGAGGATGG
The DNA here is from genome assembly GCA_944326495.1 of Candidatus Gastranaerophilales bacterium. Classification (GTDB taxonomy): domain Bacteria; phylum Cyanobacteriota; class Vampirovibrionia; order Gastranaerophilales; family Gastranaerophilaceae; genus CAG-196. The sequence goes on from CALVEE010000039.1 coordinate 8,787, forward strand.
ACGGCTTAATATCCAGCAATGATGACTGGTATAATGCCGGGTCGATAAGCATGCTGGACGGGCCTGTTTTTAGAGAAAATAAAAATGTTGATAAAATATTATTCGGCTGTGATAATGATAATATTTATTTTAGGCTTCATGTAAACAAAGGTTCGGGAGAAATAAGTTTCATAGACAGAATTAATCAATTCTATATTTATACAAGAAATTCCGTAAGAATAGGCGAAAGAGCTTTCATAAGACTTATAAGCAAGACGGATAATCCTTATCCGATATTGCTTGAGAAGTTTGAACATGAACTCACGCTTACTTTAATCAAGGATACATTGTATCCGATAAGACTAACATCTGTTTTACATCCGAATATGTGGACGCTCGGAAACCCTGACGGAATTGAAATTATATATAAGGAAGTTATAGATATCCGCATTCCGTTTGAAAAATTGGGAATAATGCCGGGCGAAAGTGTTGAGTTTTTTATGGCAAATACTGATTCCGGAGTGAAAAATACATATATTCCGCAGGAGATTTTGTTATCATTGAGCAGAACATGCTAAAAACTGCTTGCATAAAAGTTTATTCTATGGCATAATGTAATCAAGGTTGGGAGCCTTATAGGTGGTCAAGATTTTGGCCGGCTATTTTTAGTATTTACAAGCCCGAAAAGGATGAGTACCTCACATTTTATGAGCGGATTTGAATTTAATTATGACTTTTTGAAAAAGAATGCAACGCCCGGAAGCTGGAGGCGCGGTTATGAGTATTACCAGAAAGATATGATTTTGGAAGCTTACCCTGAAAAGAATTTCTTTAAGGGGAAAGTTAAAGGTAATTATCAGGATTTTTATATTACTGATTTAATCTTCAAGAAAAACAAAATTGAAGCCAGATGCAACTGCCCTTTAAAAGAAGAGTGGTGTAAACATGCTGTTGCAATAGGTTTAAAAGCTATTGAGAATAGAGCTTATGAAAATTGGATGCTTGAAAAATACGGGGTTGAGCCGGATAATTCTGATACGGATACTGCTCTTAAAGAAGCACCGAAAGGAAGTTATATTTTTCATTTTAACCCCAAAAGACGCCAGAATTTCTTCTCAATACTTGTTAGAGACCGCTCTACAAATAAAATTGTACGTTCGCTGGAAAATATCTTAAGAGCGTTGATTGATGTACAGAGGACTAACCCTGATTTTGAGCTTAACGAGGCACAAAAGTCAGAGCTTGCATTATTTCAGACTCTTTTAAAGATTTCTAAGCAGGATAAAAAAGCCGGATGGTATGATATTCCGATTACAAAATTCGCACCGGTATTTCCTCTAATGGCAGAATTAGAAGAAGTTTTAGACGAAAAAACTAAAGAGAGAATTCAGTTTACTGATAATGTCTGGAATTTAAATCTGGATGTTTCAACAACTACAATTAACGGCGGAACAAATATTGTTCTTGAGCTATTCTGGACAAGACCTGACAAAGAAGGCATTATACCCTTTGAAGAAGTTAAGTATTTCTCAAGACAGATTAAGTGGGGAAGGTATAAAAATATTATTTTCCCGATTAATATAGCGATGAATGAACTTCCGCAAAGTATTATTAAATCTACTTTCACCGATTTAAAAGAGGCGGATGGAGGTAAATTCGTATATGAAGAATTGCCGCATCTTAAAGAGATAATGAATGTTACTATAGCGGATAATATTTCTAAGCTTCTTTTAGACCACAAACCACCGCTTAATGTGGTAACACTTGGTATTGATTATGATCAGTCTCTTAAGGCATCGTTGGAATTTGATTATTCAGGCGTTAGAGTGCCGTATTCCAAGAGTAAAGATAAATCTCCTTATATATCAGTAAAGAGTGATGAACAAGACGGGCTTGTTTACTGGATAAAAAGAGATTACGAACATGAACAGATGGCATACAATATGCTTCTTGCCTGCAAATTTGTTCCGATGCAGACAAATAACCTTGCTTTAGAAAAAGAAAATGCAATAGATTTTTATAACTACTATATCCAGCAGGCAGGCGAGGGGTGGAAGTTTGAAGAAAGAGATGATATGAATTTCTTCAAGCTTCTGGAAGAGCCTTTTAAGATGTGTGCAAAAATTGATTTTTCGGAAGAGTCTATAGACAGTATGGAAATTCAGCTCTACGGACAGGTCGGCGATGAAATCATCAACTTTGATGATATTTACGAAACAATACAGAGCGGAGAAAAGTATGCAAGGGTAAGAAGCCTCGGCTTTGTTGAGTATCCGGCGCAGAATATTTACCAGATTATGCGTTCATTTAACTCGTTTGACGCATATAGAAACAATGAAAACATGTTTTTGGTTAAAACATACCGTGTCGGCTTGATTACAGAGCTTAAAAACCAGGGATTTGAGCTTGTAATGAGTGAAAAATTCCAAAAATTCTGGAACCAGATTTCTACATTCTCAACAACTTCTGACGGAGTCGAGCTGCCGGAGGGGGTTAATGCAGAGTTTAGAGAATATCAGATTAAAGGTTTCCACTGGCTCTGGTTCTTGTATCAATATGGTTTAAACGGAATATTGGCTGATGATATGGGGCTTGGTAAAACTCTGCAGGCATTAGCGCTTTTAGAAAAAGCAAAAGAAGTAGACGGGCCTCAAACCACTCTGGTTATTGCTCCGACTACTGTCGTGTTTAACTGGGAAGCTGAAATACAAAAATTCACTCCGGGATTGAGCTGTCTTAAACTTACCGGAGCAGATAGAAAAGGCTTATTTAAACATATTCCTGAATATGATATTGTAATTACTAGTTATGCGCTTGTAAGACGTGATATAGCAAAACTTAAGAAACATCATTTCAGATATGTTATTCTGGATGAATCTCAAAATATTAAAAACGCAATTTCTCAAACCGCACAGGCTGTAAAAGAGCTTCAATCGGATCATAAACTTGCTCTATCGGGTACTCCGATTGAAAACAAACTGGAAGAGCTGTGGTCTGTATTTGATTTTCTTATGCCGGGCTTCCTGTTTAATGCTGCAGAATTCAATTACAGATACGTAACTCCGATTATGGAAAGACAGGATAAGACTGTTGAGAAGCGTTTGAAACTGCAAATATTCCCGTTCATCTTAAGGCGTATGAAACGCGATGTTGCAAAAGATCTTCCAGATAAAGTTGAAAATATGGCATACTGTGAACTTACGGACGAGCAGAGAGACTTTTATCTTGAAGTTCTTGACAGTACAAAAGAAGAACTCTTTAAGAGTATTGAACTTAACGGGCTTGAAAAGAGCCGGATGTCAATATTCTCAGCTCTTCTTAGATTGCGCCAGATTTGCTGTCATCCGCGTTTATATGATAAAGAACATGTTAAAGGCGTCATGAAATCAGGTAAATTTGAATACCTGAAGGGTATGCTTGAACAGATTATTCAAGAAAAACACAGGGTACTTCTATTCAGCCAGTTTGTGGATATGCTTGATATCATTAAAGCTTGGCTTGAAAGAGAAGGTATTCCTTACGAATACTTAACCGGAAAGACAAAAGACCGCCAGAAAGCAGTTGAAAACTTTAACAATAATTCGAATATTCCGATATTCTTAATAAGCTTAAAAGCCGGCGGCACAGGGTTGAATTTAACCGGTGCGGATTATGTAATCCACTACGACCCGTGGTGGAACCCGGCAGTTGAGGATCAGGCAACTGATAGAGCTTATCGTATCGGGCAGACAAAGAAAGTATTTGTTTACAGACTTATTACTAAAAATACGGTTGAAGAAAAAATCCAGAAAATTAAAGGCAGAAAGCGCGATCTTGTTGACAGCGTAGTTTCGATTGACAGAAATATTACAAAATCTCTTACAATGGAAGATTTGGAAGATATCTTCTCTGCGGATTAATTATTTGACTATGCCGTTCATTAAGCGGAGTTTTACGATTCTTGCATCAAAAATAGAACTAAAATCATCCGGCAGGCCAAGATATTTTTTGTGTTCGGTGGTAATATTTTTAAGCAAATTTTTCATTGCACCAATATATTTGTTTGTAAAATTTGTTTCTTCCTTCATGTACATATGAGATAGAATCGGCGGTGATTTAGGTTCATTCGGGTTTATTAAGTAATTAAGCACAACCGCTAAATCTGTCCTATGTAAGCCCAAAAGGCAGGCCATGTAATATTTGCCTTCATTCATAAGTTTAAAAAAATCCGGCAGTTTTTTAATAAAAGCCTCGTTTTCTGCTATACGTTCTGCGGTAGAAAGTTTATCAGATAGCGGTAAATTGAATATCGGCATATTAATCTTAAGCTTGAAATTAACATAGTTTAATCCGTTTTCCCTGCAAGCTTGCGCGTATTTTGAATCAGAACCGCCTTCAGATCTTAAATCAATAATTGTGTTAATTCCGCATTCTTTAAGTTCTGTAAGCATAGAAGGCTTTTGATTTGCAAGCGTCACGCCGCGGATTGAATTTGAATCTATTAATCTAAAATGCTTTATGCCCATAATTTTAAGACGTGCTATATCAAGAGATCCGGTATTTTTTACAAACTCATCCTCAATAGGCACCGTCTTGTTATAATCCGGCACTGATTTAAATGAAGTTTGATTTGTTCTAAAAAGTGTGACAGGTAATATCCGCATATCATGATAAACCCGCTAAAAATTTTTTTTGCTACACATTTGAACGCGAATGACAAATTGCAATCGCAATAGCGTCTACCGTATCATCAAGCTTTGGCAGTTTTTCCGCTTCCAGTGTAATTTTAACCATCTGTTCAACTTCTTTTTTTTCAGCTCGGCCATAGCCGGTGAGGACTTGTTTGACTTCCATAGGAGTATAACTGAAAGTTGGAATATTAAATTTTTCAAGTACAGTAAGGATTACACCGCGGGCTTCTGCAACAGGTATAACTGTTTTTTGATTTTTAAAGAAGAATAATTCTTCAACAGAAGCACAATCCGGACGGTACTTATTAACAACCGTGGTCAGGTCATTATATATTTCAAGAAGCCTTTTAGACTCCGGCAATTTTTTGTCTGTTTGAATTGAGCCTGAGGTTATGAGTTCTATTTTATCATTTTCTACATCAATAATACCGTATCCGACAATTGCCATGCCGGGGTCTATACCCATAATTTTCATACTTGAATTATATCATAACTTAACATTTCAACACATAACAGTGACAAAAAACTTATTTCGCGATATTATTATTCTGGTACGTATATAAAAAAGAAAAGGTTTTTCATGGAAAATACAAAAGATTTGGTTATCGGAATTCCGAGAGGAATGTCGTTTTATAACAATTACCCGTTCTGGTACGGATTTTTTACAAGTTTAGGTATTAAAATTATATTGTCTGATCCTACTACAAAGCAGACAATGTCTGACGGGTCTGCATTAGTAGTTACAGAGACCTGCCTTCCGATTAAGATTTATTTAGGGCATATTCTTAACCTTTTAAAAAAAGGAGTAAAGAATATTTTTGTACCATCTCTGCAATCTATTGCTCCAAAGATTTATAACTGTTCTAAAATCAGAGGACTTCCTGATTTAGTCAGAAATGTTATTAAAGGTGATATTAATATTATTGAACCGACTTTAGATAAATCCCAAAAACATCAGGGATTGTATGAGTTCTTGGAAGAGGCTGTCAGACCGTTTGGGATTACTAATCTTGAGGAAATAAAAAAGGCTTCTAAACAGGGATGGAAAGTTTATAACAATTTTCTTGTTATGATGCGCTCCGGTATGAGCTATAAAAAAGCTATGAATTATGCCTTACAGGGTAAAGTATTTATTGAAAACGCATCTAATTCCGCTCCAATCAATGTTGCGCTTGTTTCTCACGGGTATAATATTTATGACGACAGAGCCTGCATGAAGATTTTTGAAAAACTGGAAAAAATGGATGTGAAAGTATTTACATCTCTCCAGCTTACGGACGAACAGATGGCAGAAGGAATTGCAGCTCTCGGCGAAAAACGTTACTGGGCAAACGAGTACGAAATGACAGGTACGGCAGGGCATTACCTGAAAGATAACAAAATTGACGGTATTATAACACTTAATGCATTTGGCTGCGGGCCGGATTCTTTGATGATTGAAAGAATTACAAGAAAAGCAAAAGAGCTTGGAAAGCCGATGCTTTCTCTGACTATAGACGAACATACGGGCGAAGCCGGTTTTATAACAAGACTTGAAGCATTTATTGATATGCTTTTCCGTAAAAAACGCTCTAAAATCATTAATAAAATTTCTATTAATGAATATGATTATGTTCCGCAGACAAACATTTGTGACACTTTATTTATAGAGAAATAATGTTAGATTTTAAATCAACTTTAAAAATGGCTGTAAATTCGCTGCGTGTTAATATGCTCCGCTCTGCTCTTACGAGCCTTGGTGTAATTATTGGCGTAAGCGCTGTAATTATTATGCTTGCGGTCGGAACCGGTGCGAGCAAAAAAGTTACTGAAAACATGGAAGCTATGGGGACAAATATTTTGACTATTCGTTCGGCTTCTGCTAAATCCGGCGGGGTTCATATGGGGATGGGAACTAAGCCGACTTTGACATCGAAAGATGCTCTTGCTATCAAAAAAATGGCGCGCGGAATATTAGCATTATCAACGATGTCATCTCAAACCCAGCAGCTAACCTATGGTAACCAGAACTGGTCAACTACGGTCTACGGAGTTGAACCGGCTTATTTATATATTAAAAACTATGAAATGGAGATGGGCAGAGGTTTTATTCCGGAAGACTTGCAAAACAGTGCAAAGGTTACAATAATAGGCTCGACTATTGCAACAGAACTGTTCGGCGATGTTGACCCTATTAATAAGGTAATAAGGGTCGGGAATATTCCGTTTAAAGTAATAGGGCTTCTTAAGACCAAAGGCCAGTCCGGGCCGTTTGATCAGGATGATTTAATTTTTATTCCGATAACAACTGCCCAGAAAAAAGTTTTCGGTACGGATTTTCCCGGCACTGTAAGCCAGATTGTTATAAAAGGACAGGAGCCGGATACTTTAGATGAAACTATTGAAGATATTAATGAGATTTTGATTTCACGCCATCATATAGGTAAAAATCAGGAAAACGATTTTGAGGTTAGAAATTCGGCTGAATTTCAGGAGAGAATGAAATCTACTGTTCAGACTTTTGCAATACTTTTGGCTTCTATTGCGTCTGTGTCGCTTCTGGTAGGCGGAATCGGGATAATGAATATTATGCTCGTATCAGTAACAGAAAGAACCAAGGAAATAGGAATCAGAATGGCAATAGGAGCCGGAGTAAATGATATAAGATGGCAGTTTCTGGTTGAATCTTTTCTTTTATCAATGATAGGCGGTTTAATAGGGGTAGCGGTCGGAATTGTCGGCTCTTACTTGATTACTGTTTTTGCGCCGACGATGACTATCTCCATATCGTTATTTTCTATAATCTTAGCCCTAAGTTTTTCCGGATTAGTAGGAGTCGGATTTGGTTATTATCCTGCA
>CALVEE010000040.1 GCA_944326495.1 Candidatus Gastranaerophilales bacterium
GCAAACCAGAAGCCGTCAATTGCTTTGAACTTAATATAATAATCAAAAAAACAAAAACAATAGAGATAATAAAGGTCCTTTCAATGACCCTCGGTGTGTTGCGCATCGAGGGTTTGCCTTTTTATATTTACAACAATTAAAACAAGAATTGTTAAAAAAAAATAAACTTTCATTGTTTATCAATTTTGATACCTTATAATTATCATATATAATGTTAATTAATAAGGGGGAAAATCATGAAAAATCCATTCAAAGGGGCTAGTAATGAAAATGAAGATATTAATATTGAGGATAAAGAAATAAAATCTGAAAAAGAAAAAATTGTCGATGAAAATACCGAAGAAGAAGCAAAAGAGGAAATAGGCGAAGAAAATCAAGATGATGTTAATCCGCTTCAAGAAAAATATGACCAACTTAATAATCAATATATAAGGCTTGCGGCTGATTTTGATAACTATAGAAAACGCCACGAGCAGGAAAAAGAAGCCCTTCTTAAATACGGAGCTGAAAATACTCTTAAAAAAATGATAGAAGTTCTTGATAATTTTGAAAGAGGCTTAAAAGCCATTGAAACAGTTGAGGACTGCGAAAAAGTTAAAGAATGCTATAATCTGGCTTACAAGAATTTTACAGATGTATTAACAAAAGCAGGCTTAGAGCCGATTAAGGCAGAAGGAGAAATTTTTGACCCGAATTTACATGATGCTGTTATGCAGACTCCTACTGCGGATAAGCCTGAACACACAATTATAGCAGAGCTCCAAAAAGGTTATAAACTGGGCGATAAAGTTTTGCGCCCGACACTGGTTAATGTAGCGGTACAGGAATAGAAAATAGCGATGAGTGATTATTATGAGATACTGGGCGTGGGGAGAAACGCCACCAAGGACGAAATAAAAAGCGCTTTTAGAAAAATGGCGCGAAAATGGCACCCGGATGTTAATAAGTCTCCGGAAGCAGAATCAAAATTTAAAGAACTCCGAAAAGCTTATGAAACATTAATGGATGATGAAAAGCGCGCTACTTATGACAGGTTTGGAGAGGACGGGCTGAAAAACGCAGGATTTAATACTCAAGGTCCTTTTGCAGGAGGTTTCGGTGATTTGGATGAAGTATTTAATTCATTCTTCGGCGGATTTGGTTTCGGCGGTGGAAGAAGGCAGGATCCTAACGCTCCGCAGCGCGGGGATGATTTAAGACTTGATATTGAGCTTGAATTTGAAGAAGCAGTTTTTGGCTTAACTAAAGAAATTACAATAGATCATCTTGAAACCTGCAAATCCTGCAGCGGTTCAGGCGCAAAAGACGGCGCTAAACCTGTTACGTGCAAAACTTGCGGCGGCTCAGGTAGAATTCAGCAGACAACAAAAACCATTCTCGGACATTTTACACAGATTGTAACCTGCCCGCACTGCCACGGAAAAGGTACGGTAATATCTGATCCTTGTCCGGATTGTCATGGTGAAGGCAGAAAAACTGTTGAGAAAAAAATAGAAGTAAAAATCCCGGCAGGAGTTGATAACGGCTCTAAAATGAGGCTTTCGCACGAAGGCGATGCAGGGATTAACGGCGGAATTGCAGGCGATTTATATATTGTAATCCATGTTAAACCTTCCCTATATTACAAACGTGATGGAGTTAATGTGTTTACAAAATTAGACATAACTCCTGCGCAGGCTGTTTTAGGCGATACTGTTACAATAAAAACTCTTGATGGCGACAGAGAAGTTTCAATCCCTGCAGGTATACAGCACGGAGAAGTGGTTAAAATCCGCGGGGCAGGAGTTCCAAACATCTCCAAGCCTTCTGTAAGAGGCGAACATGTTGTTGTAATCGGAGTAAAAACTCCGACACATATCTCTAACGAGGAAAAACTTCTTTATCAAAAACTATACGAAATCCAAGCAGGAAGGAAACAAAAAGAAACTTCTGTTAAAGAACGTTTAAAAGGTGTTTTTAAATAACTGTTATTATGGTAAAATATAGGAAGTAATGGGAGAGATAATGCGGAAGTTTTTAATAGTATTGGGAGTCCTTTTTATCGGCTGTACAAACGTATTTGCCGCTAAAATTCCTGATATGGTAAAAAGTTACATCTTAGAAAAAGTTCCGCAGGCTGATATTAGATTTGACGGAGTTATAATTTTTCCTGATAATACGATTTATCTGCCTCTGTATCCTTCATTATTTTCGGATATTAAGGAATTAAAGATAAAAGAGTCTTATCCTGCAAATCAGGATTTAAAACAGGAGCCTGATGTTATAATTTTTAATAACGACTTTGTGCTGTTAAAAGTTTTGTCTGACGGTGAAGGACACAGAACCGTCTTACACATGGTTAACCCTCCGCTGCAGGTGCGGACAGGGTTGCTCCCGCAGGATATGCTTGTCCCGAGCGGTTTAATTATTCCTGAAAATATTAAGGGAATTATAGGTAATCTTAAAATTGATACTAAAAGAGAAGATATGATAAGGGTTGAAAACGAAGATTCTTACGAAAGTTTTTTAACCGAAACAGAGCCGGATATTCCGCAGACACTTATATCACAGCTTAAAAACAAGATTTTATTTGTTACTACAAATTATTCTAAAAATATTCAGGTTGTAGAGCCGGCAAAAGCTTCTCCGAGTTATTCTTTAGCTCAAAAATCAATCCCTGTTGATGTTAAAGCAGTTGAAGGCGGAAAGTTTCTGCTTGTAACAACTTATGACAGGCCTTTTGTTGATATTATATCAGTTGCGGATTCAAGATTTATAAAACAGATTAATCTAACCTCAAATCCGGAAGAGATATTGATAGATGAAGCAAACCAAAAAGCTTATATAACATCCCCAACTGCTTCTACAATATTTGTAATTGATATTAAAACTATGTCTCTGGTTCAGAAAATTAAAATTAACGGTTATTGTGAAAATTTACTTTTAGCAGAAGATAAGCTTTTTTATGTTGATAAACTTAAAAATGAAATTTGGTCAATCGAATTAAAAAATCAATACGAATTAAAAGATATCGGAAAGTTTCCGAATGTATCCGCTCTGGCGTTTAAGAATGATAAGCTTTTTATAACAAGTCGTACAAAAAGCCGTGTTGCAATTGTTGATTATACAACTCTGGGTTTGATTAATGAGTTTACGACTGTTAACAAGCCGATAGCAATGCTTCTTTACGGAGACACTTTATATATTTTGGGTGCACAGAATAATATAATACAAAAATTTAATACAATACATGATTGTGCGGAAGGATATATTGAACTCGGAACGGAAGGTTTTTCAACCGGGTTTCATGGAATAGAAAATTCGAATTACGCTATAGTAACGGATTTGAAGAATAATAAGTATTCAATAATAGATTTAGCAAAAGGTAA
>CALVEE010000041.1 GCA_944326495.1 Candidatus Gastranaerophilales bacterium
TAGGGGTAAATGTATATGGTCGGCAGACATTTTGCAGAATTACCGGACTGTATTAAAACGCCGGGGCTGCCTCGTTTGCAGAACTATAAGATTAGCGTATTATTCGGGCTGCGCACATAGATATATGATAAAAACCAAGGCTTGCAACACTCCTCGCCCAACGGGAGAGGATAGAATTTCAATACGAAACGCCAGTTGAGTATTAGAAATTCTTGGTGAGGGGGCAGTCACGTCAGGGGGTTTGTTAGTTGTGCATACCTTCTTGACAATAACCTTAATCAGCACCCACCCCAGCCCTCCCTCAAAAGGGAGGGAGTTGTGCCAAGCTTTCAATAGTAGTAGGTCAGGCATTGCCTGACATTAACTTATTTCCTACATTACGGGTTAAATTTTACTTTTCCTTACAGAATCGCCCCCTCACCGCATCCGTAGTTTTCGGCTCCCGCCTCAAACACGGCTGCTCCTCTCCTGTAAGGAGAGGAAACAGTGCTTTCTGTTTTATTTGGACACATATCTCTCAACAGGGAGGGAGCGGGTGTCAAGCTCAGAACATTCCTTCCCTAATAAACACAATTGTCAGGTAAAAAATATGCATAAAAAGCACGATGCAGCCAATAAAAGATATTCCTCGTATAATAAAGTTAACCAGACAATATAATAAAAAGTCGTCTTGTAAGTTTTTGTCATCCTGAAAGTTTTTTAATTTTCGGTTGGTAAGATACTGATTTCTATAATCAGAGCATCATTTTCTTTATTTGAAATTTATTTCAGACAATATTTCTCACCTGCAAAAGAGATATTTTATGGGAGTTTATTTTTATATAAATCTCATACCTCTAAGATAGATCTAAGAGCTTAACGTATTTTTTCTTTTTAATATCATAATTATAAACCTTACCAACTTTACCCCATTTACCCCCGTTTTTATTAACAACAAATTTTATTGAATTATGAATATCTGTTCTTAGAATTTTTGTATTTTTTAGAACGTTTAACGTATATACAGACGGGTGCCCGAATTTATTTTCACCGACTGAAATCAATGTGATTTTTGGATTTAAATAGTTCGCCATATCTTTATTTATGCTTCCTAATGCTCCATGGTGGCCGGCTTTTAGTACAGTAACATTACCTGGTAATACTGCTTTTAGCTTATTAAATGCCGAAATTCCCGCATCTCCGGTAAATAACATTTTAAAATTTTGATATTCCAGCAAGGTAAGAATAGAAGCCTCATTGTCTCCATATTCAAGAGAGTCCGGCGAAATAAAATTAGTCATTTTAAGCCCGTTTCTATTCCAAACTTCTTGATTATTCCCTGCAAGAATAAGTTTTACATTTCGTTTTTCTGCTGTTTCATATATTGACTTAGCTGAATTTGAATTATGCTTAAGAGAGTTTACATATAATCTCTCAACTCTTACGCCGTTCATTAAATCAACAGCCCCGCCGCAATGATCATTGTCAAAATGTGTTACTATAATCGTATCTATATTTTTAATCCCTCTATCTTTTAAATATTTAAGAATTAAAAATTCAGCCTGCGATTTTCCGCCATTATAACCGCTTTTTGCCGTATCAATCATCAAATATTTATTATCCGGGGTTTTTATAAGGAATGCATCCGCATTTCCAACATCAAATGCTGTTACTTCAAGATTTTGATTTTTTATTGGAATAAAAGTTAATAACAAGATTAAAATAGCAGCAGGGAGAGTATATCTAAGAATTTTCTTCCATTTTTGATTTATGTCAGTAAAAAATGCGGTTATATTAAGCAAAATAAAATAGTATAAAATTATCTGGCTGATATTCGGATGAGTTGTTTGTAAAGTCGCATTAGGCAGATTTCCCCAGAAATCCGAAATATTTACCAGAAACGTTATTAACGGATTTAAAATAGAATCAAAGCACTTACATACAAAATCCGGAGTAACAGGCGCAGCAAGAGAGCTTACAAAACCTCCAAAACTTATTACAGACAAAACCGGCACACTCATTATATTTGCAAATACAGAATATAAACTTATGTTATTAAAATAAAAAATTTGTATCGGCATAACCCATAATTGCGCAATTAAAGGGATGCATAAAGTCCCTGTTATCCAGTTAATAATACGATTTTGGCTTTTTATAAGATACGGCGTCATCAAAAGAAGCCCGAAAGTTACAATAAAAGAGAGCTGAAAGCCGACATCATTAATATAAAGCGGATTATAAAGCAGCATAAGAAAAGCAACAAATGATAAAAGGGCAATACTGTGCGTATCTCTGTCTATTAATTTTCCTACAAGAACAAATATAAGCATAAGAGCAGCTCTTATTACAGACGCACCTAATCCCGTCATAAGCGAATACACAATTACCATTAAAATACAAAACGATATATTAACCTTATAATTAACTTTAAACATTGAGAGAAAATAAAAGAAAAATGAAAATATAAACGCAACATTCATGCCGGAAGCTGCAAGTATATGCAGCAGACCGGAATTAACAAAAGACTGCTTAATATTATCCGGAGGAGATACAGCATCATCCCCGAACACAATACCGCCCAGGATTTCCAGATTAGGAGAAGGTAAGTTTCTTGCATGAATAGCGATAATCTTTTCCCTGTAATCGTTTATCTTTCGCAATAAATTCTCAAGGCCAGCAGGCTCCTTATCAATCTTCTGAAACTCTTTTCCGTAAAATACCGAATACGTGTCAAAATTTCTCAAATAATTCCCGTAATCAAACTGCGAAGGGTTACCGGCCTTAAATGGCATCCCCAAACGCCCCTTAAGTTTGTAAGAGTCATAAATATTCAAATTTTCATCAGTTGTTAGAGTTACAAAAGTTTTCTCTCCGCTAAGGTCTTTAGAAATACCGTCATACACAATTTTATTAACCCTAAAGAAAAACCTAACCTTATCTTCATTTTTATTCTGGGGGATTGAAATAATTTTACCGTATATCTCTGAATTCACCGGCGCTATACTTAACAAATCATCAGTATCTTTAAGCCTGAAAGATGTGTTAAAAATTCCCAGATAAAATATAAAAATCCAGACAAGAACATACTTTAAGGGCACATAATCTTTAATTACAGCTGCACAAAATAAAACCGTAAGAGATAGAGCAGCCCAAACTCCTATACCGGCAAGAGCCGAAAACAATGCCAGTATATAAATCCCTGCCGTTACAAGCATTAACATGTTTTTATTGAGGCAGATATTCTTACACAAATCGCGTATCATACGAAATTATACTATTCCAATTCAGAACGTTCAATTTCCTGCTTGGTTGTAAATTTAACAATATCACCTTCCTGAATATCATTAAATTTAACGAAAGAAATACCGCACTCAAACCCTTGAGCAACTTCTTTAACATCATCTTTAAACCGTTTAAGCTGATCAACAGCACCCTTAAAGATTTCTTTTCCGTCTCTGTATATTGCAGCAGTATCGTTGCGGTTAATCTTACCTTCTGTAACATAGCAGCCCGCAATCTTCTGAATTTTACCTATAGTAAAGATTTGTCTGATTTCAGCCTGACCGGTTGTTACTTCCTTAACCTCAGGTGAAAGAAGTGAAATCATTGTTTTTTCAATATCTTCTAAGATTTGATAAATAATATCATACTTCTTAATTGTAACGCCTTCTTTTTCAGCAGCAGCTAAAGCATTTGCATCCTCTTTAACCGTGAACCCGAGTATAATTGCACCGGAAGCTGAAGCTAACATAACATCCGCTTCTGATATATCACCTACACCTACGTGAATAATCTTAGTTGCAATCTCTTTTGACTCTAATTGCGCAATAGCCTGCGAAACAGCTTCCGCCGCACCGTGTGTATTAGCTTTAATAATCAAATTCAGCTGCGGAATACCGCCTTCTGCGTCTCCTGACTCGCGTCTCATATGAGCCGGAAGCATTGCATCAAGCCGCTTATTACGTTCTTTTTCTTTTCGTTTATCTACAATAGCCTTCATTTCTTTTTCATTTTTAACAACCTCAAAGAAATCACCGGCATTAGGAACTTCTGTTAAACCTAATATCTCTACCGGAGTAGATGGTTCTGCCTTTTGAATTCTTTCGCCGGAATCGGATAAAAGAGCCCTTACTCTTCCGCAAGCAGTGCCCACTACAATACAATTACCTGCCCTTAAAGTCCCGTTTTGTACTAAAAGCGTAGCTACCGGCCCTTTTCCTTTATCAAGGTTTGCTTCAATAACAACACCAGACGCTTCTGCTTTCGGATTAGCTTTCAAATCCTGAATATCTGCAACAAGCAGAATATATTCAAGAAGTTCATCAATCCCCGTTCCTTGAAGCGCAGAAACTTTAACCGTTATTGTATCGCCGCCCCATGCTTCCGGCACAAGCCCGTGTTCAGTAAGCTGCTGTAAAATCCTATCCGGATCCGCCCCCGGTTTATCAATTTTGTTAACAGCAACAATAATCGGTACTTCAGCAGCCTTTGCGTGATTTATTGCTTCTATAGTTTGAGGCATTATACCGTCATCTGCCGCAACAACAAGAATGGCAATATCAGTAGCTTTAGCACCGCGTGCACGCATCTCCGTAAAAGCTTCGTGACCTGGAGTATCGACAAATACAATTTTCTTATCGTGATTGTTGTCCAGATAAACCGTATAAGCACCGATTGACTGGGTTATACCTCCGACTTCGGTTGCTACAATTTTGTGTTTTGAAGCCCGGATACTGTCTAACAAAGTAGTTTTACCGTGATCAACGTGCCCCATAATACTTACAACCGGCGCACGCTTTTTCAAAAGTTTCTTATCAACTTCAGTCAAAGCCTTTTGTTTCTGTTCTTTTTCAAGTTCTTCTTCTATATAAGCATCGATGTCTTCTTCAAGAACTTCTAAATTATATTCAGCGCAGACTTTTTTAATCGTATCAACATCAATAAGCTGGTTAACTGTTGCCATAATACCCTGAAACATCAGAAATTTAACGATTTCCGCAGGTGTTTTGTGAATTTTATCAGCAAGCTCGCTGATTGTCATAGCTGAATTTACTACAATTTGTTTAACTTCTTCCTGCGCTTCTTCTTTATGAGATTTCTTTTTATGCTTTTGCGCCGCAGCTTTTTCAAGAGAAATCATCTCTTGATCTTCTTTTTTGGAATTATAATCCTTATCCTTCTTTTTAGAATCATTTTTTCTCTTAGAAGAAGGCCCGCCTTTTCCTTCATAAATCTCTTGAGGGATTATTCTTCTCTCAACAAGTTTCTTTTCCTGCGGAGCTTTTACAAAATTTTTCTTTTCAGGGACTTTTTTATCCTTATCATCTTTTGAGCCGGTTTTTGACTCAGAAGCAGATTTTACCGGCTTTGGAGGAGCTTTTCGCACAATCTCAATTCTGGATTGGTTTTTCGGATATTCTATTTTAGTTCTTTCAACCCTTACTACGCTTTTTTCAGGCTTTTTCTCTTTCTTAACCTCTTCCTTCTTTTCCGGTTCTTTAGTTTTCACTTCTTCTTTGGGAGTCTCTTCTACAGAAGGTTTTGCTTTTTTAACAACAAAAGCCTTCGGCTTAGAGGAAGACTTTTTGGGCGTAAGACCTAAATATTCTTTCAATTTTCTTATTTGAGTAGGAGTTACAGTATTAGAGTGCGATTTTACAATTATATCAATCTCACCAAATTTTTCTATAACTTCTTTGCTGGTTTTACCCAGCTCGCGTGCTAATTCACTAACTCTTATACTGTCCATCTAATATTCCTTTCAAGTCCTCAGAGGTTTTTAATACTCTGTTTAATTTTGATTTTTTTAATGCTGCTTCTATACAAGATTGATTATAACAAAGATATGCAGATCTGCCAAATGTGAAGGAGTCCGGATTAACAATAACTTTTCCGTCTTTATGATTTTTTGTTATTTTAATCATCCCTTCGCGGGGTCTAAGTTCCCCGCAGCCGACACATTTTCTTTGCTTATTCATACATTTTTTATACCATAAATATTATTTACAGAAAAGTCTTATGTATCCCATAAAACTCATATGCAGCAGGGGTGGAAAACAAACTTATTTAGATGCTATAATAGCAAAAAACAGGCATGACAGATATACAACAATAGATAATAAAAAGCCGTTTTTAATGGAAATCAGAAAGATATAATAGATGTTTCAATTAACTGTCTTAGCAGATAATAATACAATTATAGATAAATATTTGCTCGGCGAGCCTGCTTTATCATTTTACATAGAATATGATAATAAGAAAATTTTATTTGATACAGGTTATTCTGATGTTTTTATAAGTAATGCTGCGAAATTAGGAATTTCGCTGAAAGATTTGGATTTCATTGTATTGTCCCACGGTCATAACGATCATACAGGCGGTATAAAGTATCTTGTTGAAATGTATAAAAATGCAGATAAAAAACCTGTAATTATCGCCTGTTCCGGTGTATTTACGCAAAGATATGACCTAAAAGATCGGGAATTCGGTTCTCCTCTTTCAAAAGAAGAAATTGAATCTTGTTTTAAAGTAAAATATATTGATACTCCTAAAAATTTAACAGAAAATATTTGTTTTTTAGGAAAAATTCCCAGGGTTACGGATTTTGAAGCAAAAGAGCCTGTTGGATTTATTGCAGATACGGATGCACCTGATTTTGTAGAAGATGACAGTGCCCTCGCAATAAAGTTTGATAATGAAATAATCTTAATAACAGGTTGTTCGCATTCCGGCATAATAAATATATGCAAGTATGCTCAAAAAATACTTGGTTTGCAAAACATTAATTCTATAATTGGCGGACTTCATCTTCATAATGCGCCCAAAGATGTAGTTTCTAAAACAACAGAATTGCTTGCAGGCATACATCCTAAAAATGTATATGCTTGTCATTGTACCGGTTTAAATTCTTTATGCAGACTTAATTTACGATTGAACCTCAAAGAAATAGGGTGCGGGACTAATATTATTATTACTCCAAATGAGTCAGGCAGGGTGCACCACCCTAAATGAATATTACTCTAAGCCTGTGTTTCTGCTAACTTCTCCAGCTTAAGCTTCTGATCATATTCTGTTAGTAAATCAATAAGCTCGTCTAAATCGCCGTCAATTACTGTCCAAACGTTAAGGTTCTGCCCTATTCTGTGGTCGGTAAGTCTTCCCTGCGGAAAATTGTAAGTTCTTATACGTTCGCTTCTGTCACCTGTTCCAACTTGAGAACGTCTTAAATCCGTTATTTCTTTCATTTGTTTCTGAACTTCCATATCATAAAGCTTCGCCTTTAAAATCTGGAGTGCGCGTTCTTTGTTTTGAAGCTGTGAACGTTCTTCTGTACAGAAAATCATTATACCTGTCGGTTTATGGAATACTCTTGCCGCGGTTTCTACCTTGTTAACGTTTTGTCCGCCGGCACCGCCTGAACGGGCTGTTGAGATTTCCACATCATTCATATTAAGTTCAACTTCTACATCATCAACCTCCGGCATAACTGCAACTGTTGCGGTTGAAGTGTGAACACGTCCTTGCGATTCTGTTGCCGGAACCCTTTGAACTCGATGAACGCCAGACTCGTATTTAAGACGTGAATAAATGCTGTCGCCTTTCATTGAAATAATAACTTCACTTACTCCGCCAGCTTCGCAATCGGTCTTACTGAGAATTTGCGTCTGCCAGCCTTTTTTATCCGCGTAGCGCATATACATTCTCATCAAGTCGCCCGCAAAAATATTTGCCTCATCTCCGCCTGCGCCGCCTCTGATTTCGAGCATAATATCTTTATCATCCATAGGATCTCTTGGCAGAAGAAGAACCTTCATACGCTCTTCATATTCCGCAATCTTCTTTTCGTTTTCTTCCATATCAGATTTCAAGAACTGGCGCATTTCTTCGTCTTTTTCTTCGTGAATAAGCTGTTTCGCTTCTTCAATAGCATCCACGGCTTTCTTCCAGGCATAATAAAGTTCAACAGTCTCTTCCATTGATTTTCTTTGTTTTGATAAATCACGGAATTTGTTATAATCTGCAATAACTTCAGGCTTTGAAAGAGTTTCGCCAAGCTCGGTATATTTCTTTTCAATCTGAATAATTTTATCTAACATATCTTTCATATAAATTTACCTCATATAAAAAGTATAACAAAAACAGGGGGAAATGTATATTATCGGGCTGTAAGCAGTCTTAATCAAGCATTTATACCTCTTGACGAAAACAGTTCATTAAACTTTAATGAAACAGTATAAAAAGAATTCGCACAAAAAGAAATATTTCACAAACATTAGATTGAAACATGCCGGCCTGCGTAAGAAAATTATTCAATTGCTCCGTTTTTAATTAAAATATCTGCGATTTCACTTTGTTTACATTTTTTTGCATACTCTAACGGTGTTTTTTTATTAAATGGCTTATTTATATCAACATTATGATTTATTAAAATTTCAACAGCTTCAACATTTCCCCGTTTTATAGCAAGAGATAGCAAATTTTGAGGTTTCAATGCAACATATAAAGCAGGCACTTTTGTTTCCGGGTCAGCTCCATTTTCCAACAAAATATCTAATATTTCATTTCTATTTAAAAATAAGGCATACATCGGAGCAGGAGTTCCGGTATAAGTTGCATTCGGATTCATTCCGGCTTGTA
>CALVEE010000042.1 GCA_944326495.1 Candidatus Gastranaerophilales bacterium
GCAATCTTCTTTTCGTTTTCTTCCATATCAGATTTCAAGAACTGGCGCATTTCTTCGTCTTTTTCTTCGTGAATAAGCTGTTTCGCTTCTTCAATAGTATCCACGGCGTTCTTCCAGGCATAATAAAGTTCAACAGTTTCTTCCATTGATTTTCTTTGTTTTGATAAATCACGGAATTTGTTATAATCTGCTATAACTTCAGGCCTTGAAAGAGTTTCGCCGAGTTCGGTATACTTTTTTTCAATCTGAATAATTTTATCTAACATATCTTTCATATAAATTTACCTCATATAAAAACTATAACAAAAACAGGGGTAAATGTATATCATTATCTTATAATTAAGTCAAGAGAGGCTATTTACCTTAAAACTTGATTATTTTACAGGTATGTATTAAAATACCAAATAAAACGAGTTGAGGATATAGTTGATATGAAAAAAGCTTTAATGATTGTATCGGTTCTGATTGTTGCCGTAATTTCTACTGCCTGCATTAATAATATTGCGGTACAGGAACTTAATAACAAAGCGGCAGAATTTATGCAAAAAGGTGATTATGAATCTGCAATGAACAGACTGCAGGCAAGTCTTGATTTAGATGCAACTATGTATGAAACATATTACAATCTCGGAGTTGCCGCAATTAACGCTAAAAAATATGAAAAAGCAATAGAAGCTCTTGAAGGCGGTATTAAGATTAAGCCCGATTATGCAGAGTTTTATTATTCTTTAGGAGTCGCTCAATCTGACTTAGCTGATGAAATAAATGATGAAGCAGCACAAAAACTTCAAGATGATACAACACAAGCTCAAGATATCAATGAGCAAAATGTAGTTATGGAAGCCGATAAAAGAACCGACGCAGTTGAGGCAAAAAATAAGGCAAATGAGCTAAAAAAATCAGCCGTCGAAAATTTGAATAAGTATCTTGAGATGAAACCTCAAACTGATGACAAAGAGACAATAGAAGCACTTATTAAAGAATGCGAAGATTTTATAAACAGTGAAAACAGCTTATCTAAGGCAGAAGAATAAATGTTTACATCGCCTTCTCAAATAATATGTACAATTTTTGGTGTCAATATATACTATTACGGCGTTATTATGGCTATTGCAATAACCGTCGGAACATTACTTTCTGACTGGGCCGGGACAAAATATTTCGGCTTCAAAAAAGAAACCATAATTGATATGGCGCCTTATTTTATAATCTTTGGGATAATCGGAGCAAGACTTTATTATTGCGCTTTAAATTATGATTTTTATCTTAGATTTCCGACAGAAATTCTTGCAATAAGACACGGAGGGATTTCTATTCACGGCGCAATGCTAGGCGGGCTTTTCGGCTTATGGCTATTTTCTAACAGACGCGGAATTAAGCTTTCCAAATTATGCGATGTTTCGGTCTTAGGGCTTTCTCTTGCGCAGGCAATTGGAAGATGGGGGAATTTTTTCAACTCGGAAGCCTTTGGCAAACCGACAATGCTTCCGTGGAAATTGTATATTGCACCGCAGTATAGACCTATTCCATATCAGGACTATGAATACTTTCATCCGGCTTTTTTGTATGAAAGCATTCTGGATTTAATTATCTTTGGAGTTTTACTATATATAATAAAAACAGGTAAAATAAAACAGGAAGGTAATCTTACATTAATATACCTTATACTTTATTCAATCGTTAGAATAATTGTTGAAAGCATACGTCTGGATAGTGTAAGATATGTATTTGGAATGCCTGTTGCAATATTTATGTCCATATGTATAATAATTGTATCAATTATTATCTTAGCCAAGAGAAAGGGTTTATTATGAAATTAAAGAAAATTATCGCATTATCAACTGCAGCTCTGGTACTTTTCACAGCATCAGTTATGGCAGCTCCTCAAGCTCAAAAGATTGCTGTTGTTGATATACAAAAAGTTGTAGCAGCATCTTCGCAGGTAAAAGCTCTTAAAAAGTCTCAAGAAGCTAAGAATAAGGAATTAACTAATTTTATTAAAAACGCACAGGCTGATGTAAATAAACAAACTGATGCTAAAAAGAAAAAAGAGTTAGCTGAAAAATACGAAAAACAACTAGCTTCAAAAAGAGAAGCTAATGCTAAAGAATACGCATCTAAATTAAAAGCAGCAGATACTGCAATCACAGCTCAAATTTCAAAGAAAGCAACAGAACTCGGATATACGATGGTACTTCCAAAATCCGGCGTAATTTGCGGCGGGGATGATATTACGGCAACCGTTTTACAGGTAATAAAATAAAAAACAATGAAAGCAGTATTATTTTACGGACCGCAGAACATTAAGTATGAAGATACTATGATTAAGCCTCTGGCTAAGGGTGAAATCTTAGTGAAGATAGAGGCCGCCTTAACCTGCGGAACTGATGTAAAAACCTATAGGCGCGGACATCCGGTTTTAATAAAACAAATACCTTCCGGTTTTGGACACGAATTCTCCGGAGTAGTTGCGAAAATTGCGGACGATGTAAAAAATGTAAAAGTCGGAGACAGAGTTGTATGTGCTAATTCTGCGCCTTGTGGCGAGTGTTTTTACTGCAAGCGCGGTGAGTATAATCTTTGCGAAAATCTGGATTTATTAAACGGAGCGTATGCAGAGTATATTGTTGTACCGGAGAGAATTGTAAGAAAAAATACGCTTCTTCTTCCGCCAAGCCTGCCGTTTGAAAAGGCTGCTTTTTGCGAACCGCTTGCAAATGTTGTACACGGCGTTGAGAGAACCGGAATAAAGCCGGGACAAACGGTAGGGGTAATAGGTATCGGGCCTATAGGCTTAATGTTTGCAAGGTTATGCAAACTAAAAGGAGCAAGAGTAATTGTAGCCGGAAGAAATCCGATTAAATTGAAGCTGGCTGAAGAGTTTGCGCATGCAGATGAAATTGTTGATTTAAAAAAATATGCAAATCCGGAGAAGATATTCAAAGATTTTTCTGACGAGAAAAAAGGGTTGGATGTTGCAATAGAATGTGTAGGCATGCCCGAGATTTGGGAGCTGGTAGTCTCTTGCGTGCGCCCCGGTGGCACAGTGCACTTTTTCGGCGGCTGCAAATCCGGCTCTAAAGTAAGTATTGATACTACAAAAATGCACTATGGCGATATCAGGCTGATGAGTGTTTTCCACCATACCCCCAAATATTTTAGACAAGCGCTTGATTTAATTGCCTCCGGTGATATTGAAGTTGAAAAACTTATAACCGAAGAACTTCCGCTTGATAAAGTTGAATACGCAATGCAAAGGCATATAGAAGGAAGTGCAATAAAATTCCTTATAAGACCTTAAGATTTAACATTTTCAATTTTTAGTGAAATTATTCTTCCGGACTCTGTTTTTGTCACACAGTATTTAAAAAATTCGTCCTGGAAAGAGTCGTTTTCTTCTGCAATACGGCCGAGATTTTTGATAAAGTAACCGCCAATTGTATTAATATCCTCATCAGAAAGGTCTATATTAAAGTATTCACAAAACTCATCCAATCTCATTTTGCCGCATACTTCATAAGATTTCTCATCTAGTTTCTTAATTTCAGCTTCTTCTTCATCAAATTCATCCTGAACTTCGCCCAAAATTTCTTCCATCACATCTTCATGAGTAACAAGCCCGCTTGTTCCGCCAAATTCATCAATCACAACCGCCATTTGAAATCTATGTTTTTTGAATTCAACTGCGAGGTTATCAACCGGCATAGTTTCCGGAACAAAAACCGGCTCTCTTAAAAGAGATGATATGGAAAAATCCTTATGCTTTACTAAAAGCGGATATATATCTTTAATATGGATAAAGCCTAAAATTTTATCGAGGCTGCCTTCATAAACAGGATATCTTGTATACTGATTCTCAATAATAATATTATTTATCTCTTCTATTGATGCGTCAGAAGATATACAAACCATATCCGGTCTCGGTATCATTATCTGTCCGGCTGTTAAATCAGAAAACTTGAATACGTTCTGCAAAATCTCTGCTTCTTTTTCATTCAAAACTCCGCCCTTGCAGCTTGCATCAATAAGCATATTTAATTCTTCGGTTGAATGAACCATATGATGCGTATTTGCAGGCTCTATTCTGCATAATTTCAAAAGAAAATTTCCAAGCCCGTTTAAAATTGCAATCATAGGAGCAAAAAGTCTTGTTATGACAAACATCGGTTTTGCCACAAAAAGAGTTGTTTTATCCGGATATTGAAGTGCAATAGATTTTGGCATCAACTCTCCAATTACAACATGGAGTACTGTTATTAATACAAACGCAATAGTTACGGACACGGTGTGTGTTGCAATCGTATCCATTTTAGACGGTAAGAACTGAAATATCGGATGTATTAACCTTGCAAGAGTAGATTCTCCGACCCAGCCTATTCCAAGGCTTGAAATAGTGATACCAAGCTGTACCGCAGCTATATATCTGTCAAGATTTTTTATTCCGTCCATAGCAAGCTTAGCATCAAAATTTCCCTCATTTGATAATTGTTGAATTCGGGTTTTTCTAACTCCTACAAAAGCAAATTCCGCTGCCACAAAAAATCCGTTTAAAAATAACAAAAATACTATTAATGCAGTGTTTATAATAATCATTTTCTTATCTTAATATAATTCACAGAAAAAATCAAAATTAAAATAATAAAATAATATAAATATATGATTTCAAACGCCTACTTGCTATATAAACAGGTTTTAGGTATGATAAAAAAGCAATTACCAGACAAATAAAAGGGGATATTTATGAGCGGACACTCAAAATGGTCAACTATTAAACATAAAAAAGCTAAAACCGACTCTCTTCGCGCAGCAGAGTTTCAGAAATTTTCAAGAGAAATTATTGTAGCATCTAAACTGGGCGGGCCTGATCCGGCCGGAAATTTCCGTTTGAGAACCGCTATTGAGAAAGCGAAAGCTGCAGGGCTTCCAAACGACAATATTAAAAGAGCAATCGAAAAAGGCGCAGGCTCCGGCTCACAGGAAAATTATGATGAAATGACTTATGAAGGATACGCAGCAGGCGGTGTTGCCGTTGTTATTGAAGCTATGACAGATAATAAAAACAGAACCGCAGGTGATATCAGAAGCTATTTTACAAAGTTTAACGGCAACCTCGGCGAAACCGGATGCGTAGGCTGGATGTTTGATAAAAAAGGATGCATTACTTTTAATAAAGACAATCTGGATTACGATAAGCTTTTTGAAGCAGCAATTAATCTGGATGCAGAAGATATCGTTGAGGAGGATGATGAATACAAAGTTTACACTTCAATACCTAATCTTCAGCCTATTACCGAAGGATTAGAAAAAGAAGGCTTTAAATCAACTTCTGCAGAATTTACAAGAATTCCGCAAAACACTATAGAAGTTACTGACGAAAAAACTGCAATCAATATTATGAGACTGTTAGGCAGGCTTGAAGAGCACGATGACGTTCAAAATGTCTATGCAAATTTTGATATTGATGATGACTTAATGGCAAAAATAGAAAACCAAATCTAAAAGGGAGGATTACCAATTATGATGAACATGATGAATATGATGAAACAAGCTCAAAATATTCAAAAGAAACTTAAAGAAGCTCAAGAAGAACTTAACAAAATGGATATAGCAGGGGAAGCCGCTAACGGCGCTGTTAAGGTAACCTGTGACGGCAAGGGTTTGTTTAAATCAATTAAGCTTTCTCCGGAAGCTATTAACCCTGAAAACCCGGCTTCTGTATCAGAAGATACAATTGAAATGCTTGAAGATTTGATTACAGCTGCAATTAACCAAACTTCTTCTAAGGCAATTAAGGTTATGGAAGAAAAAATGAAATCTGTAACAGGCGGAATAAGCATTCCGGGATTGTTTTAATAAATTATGATTTATCCAAAATCTATAGCTGCGCTTATTGAACAGTTTCAGAAATTCCCGTCCGTGGGGCCGAAATCAGCTCAAAGGATGGCTTTTCAGGTGCTAAAAATGCCTTTAAGTGAAGTAGAAAAGTTTGCAAATGCTATACTTGAGGCCAAAAAGAATTCAAAAACCTGCGAAATTTGTTTTAATATATCGACCCAGAGCCCTTGCGAAATATGTGAGTCCGCAAACCGTAACCGCTCTGTAATCTGCGTTGTAGCTGAAACAAAAGACCTTATTGCAATAGAGAAAACTAATGAGTACAGGGGGCTTTATCATGTTTTGCAGGGGCTTATATCCCCTATGGACGGAATTGGAGCGGAAGATATCAGAATAAAAGAACTGCTTACAAGGCTTACGGATGAAAGTGTTCAGGAAGTTATTCTAGCGCTTTCTCCTTCTGTGGAAGGTGAGGCTACGAGTCTGTATCTAACAAAGCTTATTAAACCTTTCGGAATAAAGATTTCACGCATCGCATTCGGACTTCCGGTCGGCGCGGATTTGGAATACGCGGATGAAGTGACATTAGCAAGGGCAATTGAAGGCAGAAGAGAACTTTAATATTAATATTTGTAACGATTACGCAAGTTTTACGAAAATAAATACTTATATAATATAGGTGTAGTTTTTTTTAATAAAGGATGTGTATTATGGTATCATTAGGAAGCAATTTAGCTAAATTAACAGTAGGCAGAAGGAGCGTTGCACATCCTCCTGCTAAGGCTGTTGACGGCGTATTAAAAAGCCATCTGCTTATAGGACAAAAGAGCTGGAGCAAGCAGTCCGAAGCACTTAGAGATTATTTTATGGGAATGGCTGAACTTGCTGGTAAGAAGAATGCTAAACTCAAAGGGTTTAATTTATACATTTAAAAGCCTTCATGCCGGCATATTTAGCCCCTGCACCCAGCTCCTCTTCAATTCTTAGAAGCTGGTTATATTTAGCAATTCTATCCGTTCTGGAAATAGAGCCCGTTTTAATCAGACCTGAATTAACAGCGACTGCTAAATCTGCAATAAAACTATCTTCGGTTTCACCTGAACGATGGGAGATTACCGTAGTGTAGCCATATTCGTGTGCCAGTTGAATTGCGTCAATTGTTTCGGAGAGAGTGCCTATCTGGTTCGGTTTTATTAATATTGAGTTTGCCACTTCTTTCTCAATACCTTCCATTAGACGTTTTGTATTTGTTACGAATAAATCATCACCCACAAGCTGGCATTTATTTCCGAGCCTTTCAGTAAGATTTTGCCAGCCAAGCCAATCATCCTGACTCATTCCATCCTCTATTGAGATTATAGGATAATCTCTTACAAGCTCTGCAAGATAATCAACCATTTCTTCCGAGGTTAATTTTTTATCCTCGCCTTTAAGATAATACCTGCTAAGCGAGCAGACTCCTCCCGAGCATTCCCCTTCTTCATAAAGTTCAGAGGCTGCAACATCAAGACAGAGTTTGATATTATTAGTATTATAACCTGCTTTTTCTATTGCGGATATAATAAATTCTATAGCACTGCGAGTTGAACTGATATTAGGAGCAAACCCTCCCTCATCTCCGACAGTAGTAGAAAAACCGTTTTCTGCAAGAATTTGTTTCAGGGTATGGAATATTTCTGAGCCTGCTTTAAGAGCTTCATAAAACGAACACGAAGCGACAGGAGATATCATGAATTCCTGAAAATCAAGATTGTTATTAGCGTGTGCTCCGCCGTTTAAAATATTCATCATCGGAGTCGGTAAAACAGAGCCGTAAATTCCGCCAAGATAACGATAAAGCGGTAGGTTATAATATTCGGCGGAAGCTCTTGCGCAAGCTAAAGATACCGCTAAAATAGCATTGGCGCCAAGATTAGATTTATTAAAAGTCCCGTCTAGTTCTATCATTAAATTATCAATAAATTTCTGGTCTGATGCGTCTTCTCCTAAAAGATGCGGGGTTATGACAGAGTTAATATTATCAACCGCTTTTAAAACACCTTTACCTAAAAAATCATCCCTGATTTTGTCTCTAAGCTCCCTTGCTTCATAAATCCCTGTTGAAGCTCCGGAAGGAACTGATGCTCTGCCTGTTGAGCCGTCAATTAATATAACTTCGGCTTCCACGGTCGGATTGCCTCTGGAATCTAAAATCTGCCTTGCTTTTATATCTTCTATCTCACACATAACAATCTCCTTTTTCTAAATAAGATTAAAGAAAATCCTCAAAAAAATCTATTAAACACTCCGGCAGTAAACTTTGCCTTTTTTGAATAAATGAATATAATATAGATATGAAAAAGTTTCTGGTCTGTTTAATTTTATTAAGTATAGCCCTTCCATCTCACGCTTTTTTCTGGAATAAGAAAGATAAAGCGCTTGAAAAGGAGCTGCAAGGCAAGGGTTACGCAGGGACTCTGCCGGATATAGGTGAAAAAATCGAAAAATCAAAAACAAAAGTTACAACCCCGATTTTCGAATCTCAGAAAGGGTTTGATGACCCGTCAGAATTAAAACCCGTGCCTAAAGATAACCCCGCTTTTATTAATATAATCCAGAAAAAAGACAAAAACTCCGAGTTTGTAGATGATGCTAACGAAATTATTCCAATGCTTGAAAAACTTGTTGACTGTATTGAAGATAATGAAAGTCTCCAGCTTTTTATCACAAAAGCAAACCTTTTAACATTGAATATAGATAGTCTTGCAAAAAAATATAACGGCAAGCCGGAAAGCTTTTATGAATCATTCAGGAAACTTCAGGAAGTTAACCGCTATGTCAAATCGATTTCACTTTTAAGAAAAGAAGCTGTAACATATCAGCGCTATCTTGCATATTCTGAAAGCGGTTCTATATATAATCCGGAAAATATAGCTAACCAGCTTCAATATCTGCTTGAAGAATTAAATACGGCGATATTGCTGTTACGCGAGGAGAGTTAAGTTATTGTCAGGCAATGCCTGACCTACTGCTACTCTGTCGTGCCGCGATTGAGGCTGACTTGTAGTTCCAATGACAACTTGTAGTTTTACCCCTGTCAGCCGACCATATTCCTACGTGCGTAGCCCCGAGATTTAATTTCCACTTGTTATTTTACGATTGAGGCTGACCTGTAGTTCCAATTACAACCTGTAGCCATACCCTTGTCAGCCGACCATATTCCTACGTGCGTAGCACAAAAAAAAGAGCCTTTTGATGGCTCTTGGAATTAAGAATAGCTGGAAGTATGAAAAAGATTTAATAATTATATTTAACCCGAACGATAATAAAAAAACTATCAGTTATGTGGGGAATATTTTATTAACATTTATTAATAAAATAGTTGTAAATAAAACTTGAGCATGCTAAGCTTGGTTTGTCGGACTGCTAAAGAACGCTTTTTATGAGCAAGAATTAATTTAGTAAGCGGCGAGTAGAAAGGACAGGGTTTGAAGAAAACCTTAGCTCCGCAATTATAAGGGAAAAAGATATGAACACAGATCCAATAGCAGATATGCTGACAAGAATTAGAAACGCTAACATCGTTTCACATCCTTCTGTTGAAATGCCTTCTTCTAAACTAAAAGTAGCTTTAGCTAAGCTTTTAAAATCAGAAGGTTTTATCAACGATTACTCTGAAAGAGCAGAAGGACATTTCAAATACTTAACAATCGAGTTAAAGTATGACGAAGCAAACAAGCCGGTCATTACGAACTTACAACGAGTTTCTAAGCCGGGTTTAAGAAACTATTGCAAAGCTAAAAACTTACCGCAGGTACTTGGCGGAATGGGTATTGCAATAGTTTCAACAAGCAAAGGGCTTCTAACAGACCGTAAAGCAAGAAAAGAAAACCTCGGCGGTGAAATCCTCTGCTACGTCTGGTAGTGCTACGCACGTAGGAATATGGTCAGCGGAAAGAGAAAATGTAGGTCAGGCACTGCCTGACAATAACTTCTTCTCAACCCCTAAACCACTAAACTTATAAACCATAATATCGGGTTCAATTGGCAGAAAAGCCCGTAAGCAAAAAAGGAGAAAATAATATGTCAAGAATTGGTAAAAAGCCTATCGAAATTCCATCAGGCGTTGAAGTAAAAATAGATGGAAATGTTATAACAGTTAAGGGTTCTAAAGGAACCGAAGCTGTATCATTCAGAGACGAAGTAAAGGTTTCTGTTCAAGATAATCACATTATCGTAGAACCTAACTCTGAAGATAGAAAAACAAACGCCCTTCACGGTTTATACAGAACCTTGATTGCAAATGCCGTTCACGGTGTTTCAGAAGGTTTCGAAAAGAAACTTGAAATCGTCGGTGTAGGTTACCGTGCTAATATGGAAGGAACAAAACTTAATATGGCACTAGGTTACTCTCACCCTGTTATTATTGAACCTCCGGCAGGTATTACATT
>CALVEE010000043.1 GCA_944326495.1 Candidatus Gastranaerophilales bacterium
GGAACATGCACAGTTATAAAATCACATCGAGGCCAAAAACTTTCTAAACTCTGTATATATTCTCCGCCTAATTTTTCCACAACTTCTCTTGTTGTAAAAGGGTCATAAACAACAACTTTCATTCCGAAAGCAAGAGCAATTTCCGCAACATGCGAGCCGATTTTACCAAACCCGATTATCCCGAGAGTTTTGTTATAAAGTTCTCTTCCGGTGAATTTACTCCTCTCCCATTTACCCTCTTTAGTTGAAACTGCAGCAGGCACAATGTTTCTTGCAAGCGCAAGCATAAGAGCAACCGTATGTTCGCTTGCGGAAATCGTATTACCGTCCGGAGAATTGACTACGATAACTCCGTTTTCGGTAGCGGAATTTATATCAATATTATCGACTCCTACCCCTGCTCTTCCTATGATTTTTAAATTTTTTCCGGCTTCAATAATTTTTGAAGTTACTTTTGTCTGGCTTCTAACCATTAATGCATCATATTGCGGAATTATCCTGACAAGCTCTTCTTCACTCATCGTCGGAAGAAAATCAACTTCCGCTGCCGGCGCAATAATATTTCCGGCGGTTTCGTTTATTTTATCAGTAATCAAAACTTTCATTATATCTCTTCTCCTAAAGCTTGAATAACAGTCCTTACCCCGGCTCCTAATTCAAATTTGTGTCCGAGTTTATTCAAAACGGCTTCCAGCGAGCCTACAGCCATAATCAGGTCTCTATCGGATACAAAACCCAGTGTTCCAATTCTGAATATTTTATCCTTAAGCTGATTTTGACCGTTTGCAACGACTATATCGTAATCTTTTTTCATACCGCTTCTAATATCCGGAACTGAAATACCCTCCGGCGGGAGTATTGAAGTAATTGCCCAGCTTGCATTTTTATCCTCTTTTACTAAAAGTTCAAGATTAATTGCGCGCAGAGCTTTTCTAAGCGCCATCGCATGACGTCTGTGACGCTCATTCATATTTTCAATCCCCTCACTTTTAATCATTCTAAGAGCTTCTCTAAGCCCAGCAATTAAGTTTACGGCAGGCGTAAACGGAGTGGTATCGCCCTGAACGGCTTTTCTGTGCGCTGCCCAATTAAAATAAAAACTTGGATGTCTGCATTCTTCATAAACCTTCCATGCCCGCTCATTTGCAGTAAGAAAAGCAAGTCCCGGAGGTATCATAAACCCCTTTTGAGAACCTGAAACAAGCACGTCAATTCCCCATTCATCAGGCTTTACAGGCATAGCGCAGACTGATGTAACCCCGTCAACAACAGATAAAGCACCGTGTTCTCTTATAATTGAACATAATGTTTTTATATCATTAGCCGCCCCTGTTGAAGTTTCACTATGAGTAAGAGTTACTATTTTAATTTTCTTCTCTTTATCCTCCGCAAGTCTTTTTCTCAAAACCTCAGGCTCAATAACTTCTCCAGCTTCAACTTCAATCTTTTCAACCTTAGCCCCTCTCGATTCAGCTATCTTTGCCCAGCGGTTTCCGAAATTTCCAAGAGAAAGAGATAAAACATTATCGCCTTCATTTACAAGATTTTCTAATGCCGCACACATTGCTCCGGTGCCGCTAGAAGTGAACATAAAAACATCATTCTTTGTCTGAAATACATATTTAAGATTTTCATAAACTTCTTTCAATATAGAGGAGAATTCCGAGCTCCTGTGTCCAATCGGGTGCTTAGCAATCTCAAGCATTACAGATTCCGGCACAGGCGTAGGCCCCGGTATCATTAAAAAAGTTTTGTCTTTCATAAATTTCTCCTCCTTACAAAAATCTATTGTGACATATTTTCTTTAATTTTAATAATAGTTCATAAAAATTAATAATTAAAAATTCATACAAATGAACAGCGCACCCAAAATATGAGTGCGCTGTAGTAGAAGTCGTTTTTACTGATTAACCTGAGAATGTTTTGTAAGAAGCTTCGATGTTATCGTTGATAACCTTATCAACAGCTTCGATTTCTGTAGTAATCTGTGTTCTTTCATTATCAAGTCTTTGAAGTTTCAACTCAAGGTTACGGTCTTCCTGCTGGATAATTGAAGTTTGCGCATTGATTTCCTGTTGTTTTTTATCATACAAATATTGTTGATATTCATATTCATTATAAGCATCTTGATATGCTGCATTATCCGGTAACAGTTTCTGTATATGTTATTGTTATTGGAGTTGCTTTAATAGTTTCCGAACCTTGAGCAGTAGTTTTATAACCGTTGTTCTGGGTAAGTGAATGTCCGTAATCAGTATAGCCGAGGGTTACATTGTATAACCCGTTGCTTCCAGGCTTAACATCATTTGCACTGAATGTATAATTAACAGTACCAGCAGTACCTGAATACTCAATAGTTGTATAGTCACTTGTTGATGGGGGTGTCGGTACCTGCATTTCAAGCAAGCTGTTATACAAAGAAGTAGCTTGTTGAGATAATATAGTTCTTTCCTGGTTAATTTGTTGCCCTTGATATTCCAAGTTTGACTGTCTTGCCTGTAGACTTAATAACCTTGCTTGTGATGCTGACATACCCATAGTTTGTGTCTCCTTTTTCCTTTTTATTTAATTTGTGTTACATTCAATGTTACATAATGCCTATTGTATTACATTGGGCTTGGGATTTAAGGGGGGATATATTGTCATATCTGGATTACACATATACTAAGCGTCCTTTCTTACTAAAAACAGAGTAACCATATAAAAACCAAGGCTTGCAAAACTTCTCTCTCAACGCACTGCTGTCCTGTAAAAAAAGATTATAAGTCAGTCATTAGTCTGCCGATAATTGTCATGCTGAATAGCCGCCTAGGAATAAAAAGAGAAAAAGTATGTGTTATACTTGGAGGCGTATTTCAGCATCTTACCAATCGAAAATTAAAAAACTTTTAATATGTAAGATCCTGAACAGCTTGAAAATCGGGCAGGGATTTATCTATTCTTCCATCCTATTTATCCCTTATTCCCGATTTTCTATACTTTCAGGATGATAAAAAAGAAAATCGAACTTGCAGTCCGGGAGCGCAGCAGCGGAATAACCCTTGCCTGCGGAACAGGCGCCTGCGCGAGTGTTGTTGCAGGAATTCTTAACGGATATATTGAAAACTCCTGCGAAGTCCATCTTTCCAGGGGAGTTGTAAATGTTGTCTGAAACGGTACACAAAACAAACCCGACATGGATGTATTCTTAACAGGCCCTGCCGAATATGTATTTGATGCTGACTTTTAATTATTCTCCGATTATTTTTGCAGAATTATCTAAGTCTTTCATTAAATCAGGATGTTCTTTATCCAGACCCCTGTGTCTTAAAGCGTCTGCAATTGCTTTTGCAAAATTAGGCGCTTTACCTTCTGCGGCCGCTTTATAATACTCATCTTCAAATTTTTCGCCAAGCCTTAATTCCCAACATCCTTCATTCGTACCCGGACGGTTGTATGTTTTAGCAATCCCGAAAACATCTGTAAAAAAGATTTGAATTCTCTTTGCAGGACTTGCAAAAAGTTCGGTAAAGCTTGCTGATATAAATTTCTTTTTATCAGTCCTGATTTCATTAAGATATTTTTTCTTATCTTCATTAGAAATATCTTTTGCAGCAGTATCTTCTGCTAAAAACCTTGTTTTTGTCATAAATCTTTTATCTTTATTGCTAAAAAGACCGTCAACAAATTCAAGAAATGAAGAGTTATCGTGCGAACCCGGCATTATTGTATTTTTCTCCGGTGCTTTAGAGCCGCGGTAATCAAACTGTGTGACAGAAATCCCGCCGAGTCCGAGTTTTTTCATAACACGCTGTACCGGAGGGGTTACTTCGCCTAAATCTTCACAAATAATTGAAGAGATGTCATGTCCGTATTTTTTAGCTGCAGGAAGAACAATTTTATTAAGTATTGCAGCATATTCTTCATCATTTTTCTTTTTATATTTGCTTTCAAATGCAGAATAAATCCGGCCTGAATTTTCCGGCGTCATTTTTTTAGCCCCCACTGTGTATATGAAAGGGTCAACTAATCCGATTACATGATCAATTCTCATTCCGCCGGGAAAACTTGCAAAATAGTTTTCGTATTTCTTTTTTAATACTTCTCCTGCTTCCCCTAATGAGCCGTCTTTGTTAAATATTTTATCAGGATTGTAATACTTAAATCCCCATCTCTGTCCGTCCGGCGAAAAATAATCCGGCGGACAGCCGAGCGCTTTATTTTTGAGGAATAATTTCTGGTTAACCCATTCTTCAACAGCAGAAGATGCGACAGGAGAGTCTCCGATAATGCTTATTCCACTCTCGTCCGCTAATTTATTTGAAATAGCGTTTTCTTTTTCTACAAGCATCTGCTCAAAAAGATAAAGGTTATAATCGTTTGCATATTTTTCTTTTAGTTCACTAATCCTTGATTTTGAAGCCTCTGACTGCGGATTTACATAGAGTGTTTTATCAACTCCCTGCCATTCTTCCCAGCTGCGGTTATTGTTTTCGCTGCTTATAAGCCTGAATATAGCGCTCTGCTCATATTTTGCTTCATTTTCCGATTTAAATTTTACGAATTCTTCCTTGTATAAAGGATTTTTCTTTGAATTCTCAAAAGCTTCCCTAAGCGCTTTATCATAATTTTCCCTGACATAAGGATAGTTTACCCGCTCCGGGTTTGGATTGTTTTTGACAATGTTGTCGAAAGTCTCTTTAGAGAGAAGTTTTTCAGATACTAATTTCTCAAGCGGTATTGAAAATATATTCTTAGTATCAGCTTCCGGTGCGTAGGGAGAATTATCCGCGGCTTTTCTTAACCCGTTAGGCTCCTGCTGGATGTGTGAAAATCCGTGTTCTTTTAAAAAAGGTATAAATTTTTCTTTAACCGTTCTTGAAAACAAAGAGCCAATCCCTGTGTTTTCACTGCGTATGGCCGGTGCAGATGCATTATGCAATATTATATCAACCTGCTTGCCTAAAAGATTTAATCCTTTATTCACAGAATTTGTATAAACCTTCATTTCCGCCTGATTAGGCTTGCGCCCAAATGACGGATTAACCCCGACACTATTAACCTTCATTCTTTTCTCCTGTAACACACATGTAATCCAGCGATATACTGCTTATATCTTAATCATACTACGTAAAAATATATACGCAAGAGGAAAAAATAAATTAAAGCAAGATTAAGATTATTTCTTTTTTATTTAATCGCCAAAATACTCCTTCCATCCAAATATATGCAGGGAGCAATAGCAGTTATGGGAAGTGAGAAATATATTACTTTTTATTTAAAAATTTATGTTATCATAATCCTTTTTTACGGGAATATAACAATATTTTGGTTTAAACAAACTATA
This sequence comes from Candidatus Gastranaerophilales bacterium, assembly GCA_944326495.1. Taxonomy (GTDB): domain Bacteria; phylum Cyanobacteriota; class Vampirovibrionia; order Gastranaerophilales; family Gastranaerophilaceae; genus CAG-196. The sequence continues at coordinate 5,327 of CALVEE010000043.1, forward strand.
TATTAAAATCAAAAAGTTTTTAAGCATAATAATCTACCTTCTTATTATTTTGTAATCTTTGGGCTTGTGCTTTTACGCTTTTCGCCTGATTAGCAACTTTATAATCCTGCGCTGACGGGTCTGACGGAGCTAATGCCGAATTAATTACAATCTCTGCATTGTCAATTGTTTTTTGCGGATTTTTCGGATTTAGTCTCGGCATGCTGATAGATACATGACCGCCGACCGGAATTCCGTTTTGCCATTCAATAACGATAGGACCTGCTAATAACCCGCCGGCTGTTTTGTGAGCACGTTCATGAGTATATATATCAGATAAACTCTTTCTTATAAGTGTTTGTTGTTGGTTTCTGA
>CALVEE010000044.1 GCA_944326495.1 Candidatus Gastranaerophilales bacterium
GGTAGGCTCCACGCCTGGCGTGACGGCGCCCTCGCCCCTTGTGGGAGAGGGAAGAATTTCAAGTTGAGCTATGGCGAAACTTAGAAATTCGGGTGAGGGGTCTTTTTTATGTCTTTACATTATATAATTTCAGGCAAATTGTGATAGATACTTATATATGGTTTTCTCTTTTGAATTTTTCTTGGACAGTAGTGCCCGTAGGGCGAGGGTTTAGCAAGAATGTTCAACTAACTTTTCAAATAAAAATCAAGGCTTGCACGCTTCCTCGCCCTGCAGGAGAGGATAGAATTTCAATACGAAACGTCAGTTGAGTATTAGAAATTCTAGGTGAGGTGGCAGCCCCGTGAGGGGCATATAGAATATAAAGTTTTCCAATTTATATCTTTCCGTTTTTAATTTTTTCTACCGACTAACATAGCCCCCTCCCCGCATCCGTAGTTTTCGGCACGGCCTCAAACACGGCTGCTCCTCTCCCGCAGGGCGAGGGTTTAATATTTTTTTGGGACAGTTGTGCTATAGGGCGAGGAGTGTTGCCGGCTTTGGTTCATTTGGTAAAGTCAGTAAAACATACTTGTCCGACCGATAAAACCTGCTGATTTTTTAGAATAAGTTTTTGTCAGGCATTGCCTGACGTACTTTTATAAATGTATTGTGTGGAATTGAACTAATTTATTAAGTATAATATAATACTTCTTACAAGGAGATTATATTATTATGGACGATTACAAAATTATTATTACGGTATCCGGTGCTGATAAGGTCGGAATTGTAGCCGGAGTTTCAAATATACTGGCAAAATACAGGGTTAATATTGAAGATATCAAGCAGACTCTAATGCAGGGTCATTTTGTAATGTTCATGTTGTGTGATATTCAAAACTCGGATTTGAACTTCAAAGAATTAAAAAATGTTCTGATTGAGGAAGGAAACAAACTCGAAGTTGAGATTTGGATTCAGAAAAAAGGCATTTTTGAAAAAATGCATATGGTATAGTTATGGCTGATGAGGTCGAAAAGTTAGAGGAGATTGCGGCCAGATTTAAAAAGATAACCGCAAGAATTAAGCTTGTAAAGCTAATTACAAAGGCTAAACAGGAATATGACAGATTTGATTATGAAAAAAGCTTCAACAATCTTGAGGAAGCTCTCCGTCTTGAACCGCAAAATCCAGCTATATTAAGAGGGCTGGGGTGTATTCATCAGTTCAGAAAAGAGTACGATATGGCGTTAGAATATTATAACAAAGCTCTGGAATTTTCTGATAAAAAAGAGGTTGAATATACGCTAATCGGGATTATATACTACATTCAGGGCGGGCTGGATGAAGCGGTCAGGAGTTTTAACCTCGCAATAGACTGTAATGATGATTATGAAAATGCTTACGAATACAGAAATCAAGCAATGCTTGAAAATCATCTTAAAATTGTTGATTTACAGGAAGATTTAAAAAAATATTTCTGAATTTAAAAACCATAACACTGCCGTTAACCCTTTTCCTAACAGCAATTTAACATGACAATAAACCGCCTTAATATTTATATGGGAAAATTTACCCGCAGCAGAAAGGAGGTTTTATGCATATAAAGATATTGCTTGTAGAAGATCAGAAATTAATGCGTATCGGAATAAAATCATTATTTTGCGATTATCCCGAACTGGAAATAATAGGCGAGGCAGTAAACGGCAAGGAAGCAATTGAGAAAGCAAAGCTGATTAAACCTGATATAATCCTTATGGATATAGGGCTTCCGGATATGTCAGGGATTGAGGCAGCCAAGCAAATCCTTGAAAATAATAATAATATTAAAGTAATAATGCTGACATCTCATATATCAGAAGAAGAATTAACTTCCTCTCTCACATCCGGCGCAAGCGCTTATGTTATAAAAGATATCAGCACGGATTTTCTTATGAGCGTAATAAAAATGGTAAAAGAAGGCGCAATGTGGATAGATCCCCATGTAGTACCGTTCATCCGTGACAAGAATTGCGGTGTAATTCCTTCGCGCCAGTTATCCCGAAGTGCGTTTAAGGAACACCATTCAAACTTAACCCAGAGAGAGTATGAGGTTTTAAAACTCGTTGTAGACGGCCAGTCAAACAGCCAGATAGCTAAAACACTTACGATAAGCGAACATACGGCCAAAGCGCATGTTTGTAATATTATCCAAAAACTTGTTGTAGACGATAGAACGCAAGCTGCAGTCAAAGCTCTAAAAGAAGGTCTGGTATAAATCCCAGACCTTTTTTTATATTTATTCAAAAATATTACCGGCTGATTTCAACTTTGATAAGTGAAGGTTCTATTAATTTATAAAAATCGGGCTTTAGCAAGAGATATTCTGAAATATTAACAACATATGGAAGCAGACTTTTATTAAACTCTAAAGATAATTCTTCCAGAATTTTTTCAGGTATTTTAGTTTCAGATTTTACTAATATATCCAAATCAGAAGCCTTAGTATAATCCCCTTTAACACGCGAGCCATAATAATAAAATTCATAAGGATAAGCTTTTAAAATATTTTCAATTATATCTCTTTCTTTCAGACTAATTCCAGGTAAATTAGGTTTATTCATCTTTTAGAACCCCGTCAAGATGATTGATTAAATACTCAACATCGCCAATAAACTCCGGAATTATATCTATAATAGAGTCTGTGTATTTCTCATTATATTCATGCGAAGTAAAATTCCTTTTTTCCCTGTAATCAGCCCAGCTCTCAAAATCCCTAATCAAATCAAGACCGTACATTTCCCTGAAAATATTATTAATTGTTAAATCTTTTTCAGTTTTATCATACTCTTTTTTCAAAAATTTATTCATGATTTTTTTTGAAGTTTCATAAGTATACTCAAATCTTTTAATGCATGAGTCTTTAATATAATCTTTTATTTTCCGGTCTTTTTCTGCAGAATAATCATTATAACATTCTTTAAGTGTTTTTAAGCTGTCTTTTAATACATCAAGATTTAATTCAGACTTCTTCACCGGCGCCTCCTACAATTTCTGCCTCAAAATTGAATTAGACCCCTGACAGGTTATAAAAAGCATGTTCCCGTCAACATGAAGCCCGTAAGGCTTATCAATATTAGAAACAAGAGTAGTTACCGCTCCCTGCGGAGTAATCTTTAAAACATTATTTGTATTATAGTTTGAGACATAGATATTTCCGATGCTGTCGCTTGCAAGACTTATAGGCCCGCTGATTTCTTTGCTCTTAAGAAAAACTTTTCTTTTCCCGTCCGGCGTAATTTTTATAATAGTATTATCTGAAAAAGTTGCAACATAAACATTCCCCTCGCTGTCAGTTGTAATGCCTGTCGGGCTCAAAATATTTTCATAAATCCCTGTCTGCGTTGCAATCTTTGAGGGAGCATTGGTTTTTTGCGGCGGAAGAGTGGTTGAGACTTTTATCTGCTCTGCAAGCTCCTGCCCTCTCTGGTAATAACTGCTTGAGGGCGGTATCAGGCTCAAATATTCGCTTGCTTTTGTATAATCTTCCAGTTTTGAACTCAAGAATGCAAGTTTATAGATTACCTCATAATCGTTCGGATTTCTGATATAAACCTGTTTGTATATAGTTAAAGCTTCCGCATACTGTTTCAAATACTCTAAAACTGTCGCGAGATTATAATACGCATCAATATAGTCAGGATAAGTTCTGATAGCAGAACGAAAAGCCTCGATTGCTCTTTCATACATCCCGAGCTTATAGAAATCTATCCCCTGATTGTAATCAAGCTTCGCGTCAACAGGAATTTCTGCCGCGTAGACTGATATTGAAAGTGATAAAAGAATTGCTGCAAATATCTTTTTTAACATGTCCAATATTATAACACAGTTTCTGATTTTAAGGTAGAATGTAAATATGAAGAAACCCAAAGTTATAGCAGTAGCAGGGCCTACGGCAAGCGGAAAAACAAAAATGGCAGTTGAGCTTGCCCAAAAACTCGGCGGTGAAATCATATCCGCCGATTCAAGGCTTGTATATAAAGGGTTTAATATTGCCTGCGCAAAACCGACGATTGAAGAGCGGGAAGGAATTCCGCATCATCTTATAGACATAGTAGAGCCGGAAGCAGATTACACTGTCGGAAACTTTTATGACGATGCCAAAACTGCAATCGAAGATATTCTATCAAGAGGTAAAGTGCCGATTGTTGCAGGCGGAACCGGATTATACTTTAGAATACTGCTTGAGAATTATAACCTTCCGCGTGCGGAAGCTGACTATGAATTACGGGAAAAACTCGACAGATGTGAAAGAGAAGATTTGCTTAATGAGCTTAAAAAGCTTGATAAAGTTACCTATGAAAGGCTTAAAGAAAGCAATAAACGCAGAATTGTAAGAGCTTTAGAGGTTATAAAAACGCTTAATTCGCCGCTTTCAGAGATGGAGCTTCAAAAAGAGCCGGAATACGAGGTAGAATGGCACATGCCTGTGATTAATTCGCGCGAAGAATTGTACGAAAAGATTAACAAGCGTGTTGATATGATGCTGGAAGCCGGTATTGTTGAGGAAACGCAAAACCTCTTAAATCAGCACGGCAGGATAAAAAATATTGTTGATACAATCGGATATAAAGAAATTATCACATACCTTGACGGACAGGCATCATTAGATGAAGCAATAGATAAGCTTAAGCAGCATACCAGAAATTATGCAAAGCGCCAGATTACGTGGTTTAAGAAAAATCAACAGCTCAACTGTAACTTATAATTGTATTATCTAAATAAACTGTTCTTTTAGGTGTCATTTTATAATTTTTTATTTGTCTGTATTGATTGCCCCCTCACCGCATCCGTAGTTTTCGGCGTGGCCTCAAACACGGCTGCTCCTCTCCCGTAGGGCGAGGGTTTAGCAAGTATGTCCAACCAATTTTATCAAATAAAAATCAAGGCTTGCACGCTTCCTCTCCTTACGGGAGCGGATTTGCGGACGGACGACACGAACGTTAGTGAGTTAGTCCGGATAGCGAACAGACTGAACCTGCTAAGCCGTGAGGCTTAAAGGTGAAGCTCTGTGAGCGTGGAGCAAATCCAAGACAGAGGATAGAATTTCAATACGAAACGCTAGTTGAGTATTAGAAATTCTAGGTGAGTTGGCAGCCTCGTCAGGGGTATATAGAAGGTAAAGGTTTGCTCCACATTTGGAAAAGCAGGTAGTGTGCGGTTACTACTCTACTAATATCAAAAAAATTTTTGAGTCCGATTAATTTCAAACTTTATTGTTGCGCCGAAAACCCAACCTATTCTGTTGTTGTTAAGTTATTCTCGGATAAGTCTGCCCAAACAGCCTTATCCTCCAATCTTCATCACTCTGGGCATTTTGCCGATTTCGCGGATTTGGCGTTCAAAATCAGATATATCAACGCTTATTGCATCAAAGGTATTATAATGCATAGGAATAACTTCACTTGCTCCGAGCCATTCTGCTGCAATAACAGCGTGCTCTATATCCATTGTGTATTTGCCGCCTACAGGAAGCATTACAATATCCGGCTGGTAAACTTCGCCTATCATTTTCATTTCATTATTAAGAGCCGTATCTCCTGCATGATAGATTACCTGACCTTCAATTTCAAATACAAAACCGCAGGGAGAGCCGCCATAAACTCCATCCGGAGTTGAACTTGAATGAAACGCCGGAACAGCAGTAACCTTTCCCCAGCTGTAATCACATCTTGCGCCTAAGCCTATATCATTTGTTTTTACCCACTTTTTAGTGCAATAATTTGCAAGCTCATATACTGCAGTAATCGGCGCACCCGTTGATTTAGAAATCTCAATTGCACTCCCCAGATGGTCGCCGTGAGCGTGGGTTACAAAAATATCATAAATATTTTCAGGCTTATAATCCGGTACGGAAACCAGAAACGGATCTATTAAAATCTTCTTTCCGTTTGTATTAAACTCAAATGCACTGTGTCCTAAATATTTTATATCCATTATTTCATCCTCTCCATTAATTTTCTAAGTCTTTTATATTCCTTACCCCATTTCTGCATCGCATCAATCACGGGCCTAAGGGTATATCCTATATCTGTCAGGTAATATTCAACCTTTAAAGCTTCTTCCTCTCTAATTACAAGCCCATCCTCTTCCAATTCCTTAAGACAATTAGTCAAAACTTTTGCAGTACACCCGAGCTTGTTTTTGAGCTCCACAAATCTCATCTCTTTTTTCAAAAGTTCTTTTATTATTAAGATTTTCCACTTTGCCCCGACAAGCTGTAGCACAACACTCACCGGATTAACTGCCAAATCTTTATACTGCAAGTTTTAACCCCTTATTTATCTTCTTTGTTTTTTTCCGCGTTATTCCAAAGCTCTGTAAGTTTTTCTTTTATTCCCATTCTTCCGAACCATTTGATAATAAATCTTTCTTCATACCCCAACCCCCCATTAATTTTTGAGCAGTCACTCAAAGCAAAAACTGCTTCTGAAATCGAAACTCTCACAAAAAAGTGCGGCTGAACGTATTTTGATAAATCCATCCAGATTTTTATATTATTGTATTTAGCGAGGTTAACAGTCTTAACGTTGTGTGCGTCAGACTGCTCTTGTATCATAAAATTCTTTAAACTATCTTCCATATCCTTAAAAGTTGCCATCTATATTCCCTTCTAATTATTTAAACTATGTATAGGAGCAGGAATTCTTCCGCCTCTTTCCACAAACCCCGCAGAAGAAAGCCTGTTAACTGCCATAACCGGAGCTTCACCTAAGAGCCCGCCGAACACTACTTTATCACCGACAGTTTTACCCGGAGCAGGAATAATTCTTACAGCCGTAGTTTTTTTATTAATCATTCCGATAGCAGCCTCATCCGCTATCATTCCTGCTATAGTTGAAGCCGGAGTATCACCAGGGATTGCAATCATATCAAGCCCTACAGAACATACGCAGGTCATAGCTTCAAGTTTATCAAAAGTTAAATATCCTCTAGCTGCCGCCTCAATCATACCTGCATCTTCCGAAACCGGAATAAATGCCCCTGAAAGCCCGCCGACATAAGAGCTTGCCATAATTCCGCCTTTTTTCACCGCGTCATTAAGCATAGCTAACGCTGCCGTAGTACCGTGAGCGCCTGCATGTTCAAGCCCCATTGCCTGAAAAATCTGCGCAACGCTGTCTCCCATAGCAGGAGTGGGCGCAAGCGAAAGGTCAACAATCCCGAACGGAACATTAAGCCTTTGCGCCATTTTCCTTCCGATAAGCTCGCCCGTGCTTGTAATTTTATAAGCCGTCTGTTTGATTTTAGAAGCAAGAACTCCCAAATCAGCCTTCTTATCCAAATCTAAAATCGCTGCCCTTACGACACCCGGCCCTGACACTCCGATATTTAATGCGCATTCAGGCTCGCCGTATCCGCAAAAAGCACCTGCCATAAACGGATTATCACCCACGGAATTACAGAAAACAACGAGTTTTGCAGCGCCTAAACCATCCTTATCAGAAGTTATATCAGCAGATTTTTTAATAATTTCCGCCATTTTAAGCACAGCATCCATATTAATTCCGGCCTTTGAAGTTCCGACATTAACAGAAGAACACAGTCTTTCCGTAATAGCTAAAGCTTCAGGAATTGAATTAATCAGAGCTTCATCACCTTTTGTAAAACCTTTCTCAACAAGAGCAGAAAAACCACCGATAAAATCTATTCCAAGCTCTCTTGCGCTTTCATCAAGCGTGCGGGCAATTTTCACGTAATCCTTATCCCTGCAGGACTCCCCGACAAGCGAAATCGGAGTTACTGCAATCCTTTTATTAACAATCGGAATTGAATAATCATTTTCAATATCATCAGCATATTGAACCAAATTTTTAGCATACTTATCGAGCTTGAATTTGATTTTGTCGCATACAATATTTACATCCTCAGAAATGCAGTCTCTCAAGCTTACAGCAAGCGTCACAGTTCTTATATCGAAATTGTGAAGCTTTATCATATTTATTGTTTCAAGGATTAAGTTTTCATCAAATATTGTCATACCACCATACCAATTTCTAGTGTATCACAATTTATAAAAAAAATGAATATAATTATTTGTAGAGTAAGTTCCACAATACTGAAATTTCCCTTACGGGCTGGCACCCATCCTAACCTTGTCTTGGATTTGCTCCACGCTCACAGAACTTCACCTTTAAGCCTCACGGCTTAGCAGGTTCAGTCTGTTCGCTATCCGGACTTACGTCCGTCCGCAAATCCGCTCCCTCAAGGGAAGGAACGCTATACGCTTGGCACTGCTCCCTCCCTTTTGAGGGAGGGTTGGGGTGGGTGCTGATTAATGTTTAAACTGCTTTTAATTATTTATCTTTACTGTATAATAGTTAGTACCGGAGGTTAAAAAAGTATATGTTAGTCGTAATGAATAGCCACGCAACAGAAAAAGACATTAAGCGTGTGGAGATGTTTATCGAGTCAAAAGGGTTTGAAGCAAGGGTATCTCACGGAGAAGCACGAACAGTAGTTCACGCAATCGGGGTTAAGCAGGAAGTTGACCAGAGAGATTTTGAACTTTTGCACGGCGTAGATGAAGTTATCCGGCTTACGACAAGCTATAAACTCGCAGCACGTGCCTGTCAGGGAAAAGATACTGTTGTAGAAGTTAATGGAGTTAAATTTGGCGACAAATATACAGGCCTTATTGCCGGCCCTTGCACTATTGAATCTTACGACCAGATGGACGAAACAGCACAGGAGCTTGAAGAATCTAATGTAAAGATTATAAGAGGCGGTGCTTTTAAGCCGAGAACAAGCCCGTATGCTTTTCAGGGTTTAGGCGAAGAAGGTTTGAAGATTATAAGAAGCGTTGCTGATAATCACGGAATGGCCGTAACTTCAGAGATTATGGAAGTTGCACAGCTTGAATTGTTTGAAAAATACGTTGATATACTGCAAGTCGGCGCAAGAAATATGCAGAACTTTAACCTTCTTAAAGAATTAGGCCATGCGCATAAACCGGTTATCTTAAAGCGCGGACTTTCATCTACTTATGAAGAATGGCTTATGTCGGCAGAATATATTATGGCAGGCGGGAATAATCAGGTAATCCTCTGCGAGCGCGGGATTAGAACGTTTGAAAAATATACAAGAAACACGCTTGATTTGACAGCAATTCCTGTTATCAAAAAGTTAAGCCATCTTCCGATTATCGTAGACCCGTCTCACGCAACAGGTTTGAGAGACAAGGTTGAACCTATGTCACGCGCTGCAGTTGCTGCAGGATGCGACGGGTTAATTATAGAAGTCCACCACGATCCGGATAGAGCCGTATGCGACGGCGCACAGTCACTCTATCCGTGGCAGTACGACTTATTGTATAAGCAGATTAAACAAATCGCACCGATTGTCGGTAAAGAAATTATTTAAAATACTCTACAATTTTTTCGGCAATCAATAATGCAGAATTCTGGTTCTGGCCGGTAATCAAATTCCCGTCAGTTTCTACGTGCTCTGCCCAGGGTTTTTCTGCAATAAAATTCCCGCCAAGCTCTCTAATTCTTGTCTCTAAAAGGAACGGAACAAGCTCTTTTAATTTTACAATTCCTTCTTCTTCATTCGTAAAACAGGTTACAAACTTTTTATCAAAAATTGAACTGCCGTCCGGCTTCTTTGCATTAATTAAACCTGCAGGACCATGGCATACTGCGCTTACGAGTTTGTTGTTATTAAAAAAGTATTCAACAACCCTTCTCACTTCATCACATTCTGCTAAATCAAACATCGGCCCGTGACCGCCCGGGAAATATACCCCGTCAAATTCTTCTAAATTTATCTCCGATAACTTTTTTGTATCCCTTAAAACTTTAATACACCTATCCCACTCCTCGGGATTAGAGCAGGACATTGATTTTTCGTCCACCGGAGACAAGCCGCCCTTAGGGCTTGCAACAGTTACATCAATATCAGATTTTTCAAATACAAGATAAGGTACTGCAAATTCCTCCAAGTAAACTCCCGTATCCTGAATACAGTTACACAAAGGCTCGTTGCAGTCACAGCCTGAATAATTGGTTGTTATTATAAGTAATTTTTTCATCTCTAACCTCAAATATATTTTGCCACCACATTCATTAAATCAAATTTATTCCTAAGCCCGCTGAACCTTTCAACCTCTTTTCCCTCCTTAAATACGAGAAAAGTCGGGAAAGAATGAATTCCGTATCTTATTGCAAGCTCTGCATCTTCATCTGTATTAACCTGCCCTATATAAACCTTATCAAGCTCCTTAAGAACATCTTCCTGTTTTTTACAATAGCCGCACCACGGAGCATAAAATTCCACAAGCTTAAGCCCGTCTTTAAGTTCGTCTTTAAAATTATCTTTGTTTAATTGTTTTAACATACAAAATCCCTCCTGAATAAGATTATCAGGAGGGATTAAAAATTACATTGCCGAATTTATTAATATCTTGCTAAATACCTGTCGATTTCCCACTGCGAAACATAAGTCCTGAATGAATCCCATTCGATTTCTTTTGCTGTCATAAATTCATCCACAATGTGCGAGCCGAGAGCAGTCTTTGCAATCAAAGACTTATCCATATGATAAAGAGCCTCTTTCAAGCTTCCCGGAAGTGATTCTATTCTCATCTTCTTTCTCTCTTTATCAGAAAGTTTGTAAATATTAGCTTCAACCGGCTTCGGCGGCTCGATTTTGTTTCTGACCCCGTCTAAGCAGGCAGCAAGAATTGTAGCAAATGCTAAATACGGGTTACAGCTCGGATCCGGCGAACGTAACTCGACACGCGTAGACATACCGCGTTTTGCCGGAACTCTCAACAGCGCGCTTCTGTTAGCAAGAGACCACGCCATATATACAGGAGCTTCATATCCGGGAACCAGTCTTTTGTAGCTGTTTACAGTCGGGTTAAGAATGGCTGTAATACTTTTTACGTGCTTTAAAATCCCGCCGATTGAGTATTTTGCAGTATCAGAAAGCTGATATTCCGCTTTTTCATCATAAAATGCATTTTTTCCGTCTTTGAATAAAGAAATATTACAATGCATCCCCGAACCGTTTATTCCATACACAGGTTTTGGCATAAATGTAGCGTGAAGCCCGTATTGGGCAGCAATCGCTTTAACCGCAATCCTAAATGTTACCACGTTATCTGCAGTTGTAAGAATATCAGAGTATTTAAAATCAATTTCGTGCTGGCCGTCTGCAACCTCATGGTGGGAAGCTTCTATATCAAAATCCATTTCCTGTAAAGTGCTTACAATATCGGCTCTCACGGCTTCACCCAAATCATCAGGCCCGACATCATAATACCCTGCTCTATCGTGGGTTTTTGTCGTAATATGCTCTTCTTCATCTTTTTCAAAGAGGAAGAATTCAGCCTCCGGCCCCACATTCATTGATAGCCCAAGCTTTTGAGCTTCTGCCATAAGTCTTTTTAAGTTGCATCTCGGGCATCCTTCAAACGGAGTCCCGTCGGCATTATAAATATCACAAATCAAACGTGCGGAATTCCTGCCGTCGCGCTCCTGCCACGGAAGAATTTGGAATGTGTTTCTATCCGGATAAAAGAACATATCAGAAGTTTCAATATTTCTAAAACCTTTAATAGAGGATCCGTCAAGCATAATTTCATTATTCAAAACCCTGTCAATATGTTCCGAAGGTACGGCCATATTCTTAACCTGACCGTTTATATCAACGAACTGAAGTTTAATAAACTGGACATTGTATTCCGCAATAAGCCTCTTAATGTCTGCATCCGTGTAGCTTGCGCCGTTTAAAGGCTGATGATGAAATTCCATACAAATCCTCCAATCTCTTTCAAAATAAATAATTGTAATATCTACACTAAAGCTCTATCATATATTTTTTTTCGGGTTTGGTCAATAGATTGGATATAAAGATTTTATAAATAATTTTCTGTAACGATAAATTAACGAATTGTTACAAATAGTGGAAATAAATTTTTTTATTTATTAGAATATCTATTGGATAGAGAAAGAGGGGAATTTTTTAAAATGAATGCAAATCCGAATAAAGTACTTTTACCTAATGACGTTAGAAAACTTCTAAATGCAGATAACAGAGAGATAGTTGAATTATGCAAAAAAACATCTGTAACCCCTAAAAAAGACCAGAGAGGACAGATATATTTCTCTGTTGATGAGGTTAAAAAACTTAGAAATGCAAAATCATCAATCATAGCTGAAATGAATAAAAAAGATTTGGAAATAAAAAGAATAGCTAACCCCAACGGAGGAAAAAAAGTGACATTACCCGCAATGACAAAACCAAATTCGCAGGCCGTTGTTAACGGTTTGCTGGAAACCCTCAACAAAATGGAAAACAATATTACTACATCTATGACCAAACTTATTGATGAAAAATTGGAAGGCATGGATGATGTAGTTCTGGAACTCGTTAGATGTAAAACAGAAAACGAAAATCTGAAAAACAAAGTGAATGAATTAAATAAAGAAAACTTCAAATTAAAAAATGCCCTAAATAGTTTTAAACCGCTGATTTGCGGCTTCTTTATCAAAAAAGAAGAAGATACAAATTTTATGTTATAGGAATTTGAATTTATGGCAGTGAAAGAAGAAACAGTAAGTACAACAGATGAAAGAAGCAAGGCGCTTAAGCTTGCAATAGAGAAGATTGAAAAAGATTTTGGAAAAGGCGCTATAATGAAGCTTGGCGACAAGCCTGCCGTAAGCGTAGAGACAATTCCTACAGGCGCTTTGGCTCTTGATGTGGCTTTAGGGGTAGGCGGAATTCCGCGCGGAAGAATTATTGAAATTTACGGCCCTGAATCATCAGGTAAAACGACTTTAGCGCAGCATATAGTTGCAGAATGCCAGAAAAAAGGCGGTATTGCAGCGTTCGTTGACGCTGAACACGCGCTTGACCCTGAATATGCAAGAAATTTAGGCGTAAATGTTGATGAGCTTCTGATTTCACAGCCTGACACCGGTGAACAGGCGCTTGATATTACCGAAGAACTCGTACGCTCCGGAGCTGTTGATGTTATTGTTGTTGACTCTGTTGCCGCTCTTGTTCCTAAAGCTGAAATTGAAGGCTCTATGGAAGACCAGCAGATGGGGCTGCAGGCAAGATTGATGTCTAAGGCGTTAAGAAAATTAACCGGTATTATAGGTAAAACAAATACTACCGTAATTTTCATTAACCAGTTGAGACAAAAAATCGGCGTTATGTACGGTAATCCGGAAACAACTACGGGCGGTAATGCTTTGAAATATTACGCTTCCGTACGTTTAGAAATCAAACGTGTTGAAGGATTAAAAGGCGACGGCGAAGATATCGGAAACCATGTCAGAGTCCGTATCTTAAAAAATAAAGTAGCTCCGCCATTTAGAACAGCAGAATTTGATATAATCTTTGGAAAAGGTATCTGCAAAATAGGCAATATCCTTGATGTGGCTGTTGATTTGGATATTGTGAAAAAAGCAGGGTCATGGTTCAGTTTTAATGACGACAAGCTCGGACAGGGCAGGGATAAGGCTAAAGAATTTTTAGCAGCTAATCCCGATATTTTAAATCAGGTTGAGACGCTTGTTCGTGAAAAATTAGCCAATAATGCCTAAATTAGGGCAAAACAGCCATATTTAAATTTTTGTTGACAAAACTATTTAAGTATGGTATAAAGTTATTGGGGTAAATGTATATTTTTGAGTCTTGCACATACTGCAAGACTTTCCTTTCTCTGCATAAACTTGATAATAATTTAATTGCGTAACAAGCTCCATATTTTAACTACGTGCTATTTCCTAACGGGTTGTCACTCATCCCGACCCTTTCCCAAAAGGCACTAATGTCCAGATAAAAATCAAAGCTTGCAACACTCATCGCCCTGCGGGAGAGGATAGAATTTCAATACGAAACGTAAGTTGAGTATTAGAAATTCTTGGTGAGGCGGCAGCCCCGTAAGGGGTATATAGAAAGTAAAGTTTTCAAATTTATATCTTTCCATTTTTTATTTTTTTTGCAGGCTAATATTGCCCCCTCACCGCAGCCGTGTTTGAGGCGGGAGCCGAAAACTACGGATGCGGTGAGGGGGCTGACAATACGAACAAACAAAAAATTATAAAGTGAATTTAAAAGAGCAGTTTGTTTAGATAATATAATTATAAGTTATTGTTGAGCAAGAGTTAATG
>CALVEE010000045.1 GCA_944326495.1 Candidatus Gastranaerophilales bacterium
AGTTACAGAAGATTGTAGACGACAGAGGCCAAAAAGGTTTGGCTATTCAGCGATTCAAAGGTTTAGGCGAAATGATGCCGGAGCAGCTTTGGGAAACAACTATGAACCCTGAAACAAGAACGCTTCTGAAAGTTAATATTGAAGATGCTATGATGTGCGATCAACTTTTCGATATTCTTATGGGCGACAAAGTTGAGCCGAGACGTGATTTTATTGAAGCCAATGCCGTTTACGCTACAAATATCGATACATAGAGGTAAGTAGAGTAAATGAGGGGGTAAATGAAGGGGTAAATGAAGGGGTAAATGAGAATAATCATTATCGGAGGCGGTGCCTGCGGAGCGAGTGCGGCCGCAAGAGTCAGAAGGCTTGATGAAAAAGCTGAGATTATAGTTCTGGAAAAAACCGGCGAGATTTCTATTGCAAACTGCGGACTTCCTTATTATACATCGGGAGTTATTGCAGAGAGAGAGGAAATGTTTGTATCATCAGTACAAAAATTCAAGAGCTGGTTTAATATTGATGTGCGCTTAAATAGCGAAGTTATTAAGATTAATCCTGACGAAAAGAGTGTGGAATTAAAAAGCGGCGAAAAGCTTACGTATGATAAACTTGTGCTTGCGCAGGGTGCAAGCCCTGTTGTTCCTGATTTTTCCGGCATGCCATGGGAAAAAGTTTTCACAGTCAGAACCCTTTTAGATGCAGACAGGATTAAGGCTTATATCAAAGACAACAAGGTTAAAAAAGCTGTTGTAATCGGCGGCGGATTTATCGGAATAGAGATGGCTGAAAACTTTATTGAGATGGGGCTTGAGACGACGCTTATTGAGGCTCAAAGTCAAATTCTTGCACCGGTTGATTATGAAGCGGCGGCTTTTGTCCAGAACGAAATGCGGGATAGAGGAGTGGAGCTTATTCTATCTGATGCGGTAAAAGAATTCAGCGGTGATAGGATTATTCTTAATTCCTCAAGAGAGGTCGAATTTGATATAGTAATAATGGCAATCGGGGTAAGGCCGGAATTAGATTTGGCGAAATCAGCAGGGCTTGAGGTTAACCGCGGAATTGTTGTTAATGAATATATGGAAACCTCTTGTACTGATATTTACGCAGGCGGTGACGGGGTTGAAATCAAGGATTTTGTAACGGGTGAAAATACGCTCATTCCGCTTGCAGGGCCGGCTAACAGACAGGGAAGGATTATCGCGGACAATATTTGCGGGGGTAAATACAAATGGGGTAAATCTACTTACAAAAACTCTCTGGGTTCTTCTGTTTTAAAAGTATTCGACCTCACTGCGGCTTCAGTCGGAAACAACGAGAAACAGCTTAAGGCAAAAGGGATTAGTTATTGGAAAACGATTATTTTCGGCCGTGACCATGCCGGTTATTATCCGGACTCTATCCAGATTATGTTTAAGCTTTTGTTTACACCAGAAGGAAAAATCCTCGGTGCGCAGGCTGTCGGTAAAGCGGGGGTTGAAAAAAGAATTGATGTTATATCATCTGTCATGAGAAACGGCGGGAGAGTTCAGGAGCTTCTCGACAGCGAATTGTGCTATGCGCCTCCGTATTCTTCTGCTAAAGATCCGGTTAATATTCTCGGAATGTGCGCGGATAATATATTGAAGGGATTTTTTAAACCTGCTTTCTTTGAAGATATTGAAGGAAGTTATCTGATTGATGTTAGAGCAAAATCGGTTTTTGAGACTAAAACTATTGAGGGTGCTGTTAATATTCCAATAAGCGAGATTAGGAGCAGGCTGGATGAAATCCCTAAAGACAGAAAGGTTATTTTATTCTGTAATACAGGGCATACAAGCTATATTGCTTCAAGAATTCTTGAGCAGGCAGGATTTAGTAATGTTTATTCTCTAACAGGCGGAATTGCTCTTTATCTGGAAATTGCTAAAGATAATAAAAAAACGGACTTATGCTTTAGCAAAGAAAGTAGGTATTTCTCTTGATGAATTTTCGGAAAAGATAATATAATTTTATAAAAATAAAAACAAAAAGTACGTTTTCCTCTCCCTACGGGAGAGGAGCAGCCGTGTTTGAGGCGAGAGCCGAAAACTACGGATGCGGTGAGGGGGCAATCTTATTCTGCAAGAAAAAAAGTAAAAACCGGAAAGATATAAATATGAAAACTTTATATTCAATATTCCCCTTATGAAGCAATAGTAAGTCAAGCACTACCTGACTATAGAAGGTTTGCAAAGCTGACAAAACCCCTGACAAGTCTGCCCCCTCACCAAGAATTTCTAATACTCAACTAACGTTTCGTATTGAAATTCTATCCTCTCCCGCAGGGCGAGGATTTGCGAACAGAGGGGTAAATAGAGGGGTAAATATGAAAGGTAAACGTATAGTCCGGATAGCGAACAGATAGAACCGTCTAAGCCGTGAGGCTTAAAGGCGAAGCTCTGTGAGCGTGGATAAAGCCGGTTAGACATACCTGTTAAACACTAACCCTTGATTATAAATTTTTTCTATAAAATGCTTCAACAATCCCATTGTATTTTTGGCGCACTGTTTCTGCATGTTCTAGAAGCAGTTGTGAAGCATGAATAAGTAACAAAAGGTTGCTTGCTTCTTTATAAAACTCTCTGTTATCTCCAAGCAGTATACACCAATTTTGGTTAATCTCTATTTCAAGATTTCCAAGCATGTATTTTAGCGCATAAAAGGTTTGGCGGGTTTCTATTAAATAATCTTCGAGGTGTAGTTCCATAAAAATCTCCTTATGTTATTTCCATGTAATAACATAGGAATAACATATTGTCAACAACAAATGTTATAATTTAATTATAATTGGGTTATTACAAGGTAATAATATGAAAAAATTAAGACAAATCGGAAACAGCTGGGGTATAATCATCCCCAAGAATATTCTGGAGATGATGAATATTAATCCTGTATTAGATTATATTGAAGTCGAGCTGGATAACAAAACTTACAAAATAAAAAA
>CALVEE010000046.1 GCA_944326495.1 Candidatus Gastranaerophilales bacterium
AGAACTGTTCATATGGCAATAAAAGGTATAACTAATGATATTGCAAATGACTTCCAGTTTAATACTGTAATTTCAAAATACAGAGAACTTACAAACGCTATTTACGATTGGAGAGGAAAAGGGGGAAATAACAATGAATTGTCTGACGAGGACAAGAATGTCTTAAGCTTTGCTATAATCTCTCTAATCAAATTAATGGCGCCTGTCACAGTCCATATGTCGGAAGAAATCTGGCATGACTTAGGCGGAAGCGGTTCTATTCACGACGAAAAATGGTGCGAATGGGATGACAATCTTGCGAAAGCAAGTAAGATTACACTTGTTGTGCAGGTTAACGGAAAAGTAAAAGACAAAATCGAAGCTGACGAAGGGGTAAATGATGAAGAGTTAAAAGCAATTGCCCTCTCTAGTGATAAAATTAAAGAGCTTACAGCCGGAAAAGAGATTGTTAAAACAATTGTCGTACCGAAGAAGCTTGTAAATATAGTTATCAAATAACAAAGAGGGCTTAAGCCCTCTTTTTGTTATGGTGGGCGATACAAGGCTCGAACTTGTGACCCCTTGAATGTCGTTCAAGTGCGCTACCAACTGCGCCAATCGCCCATATTAGATTTTCAAATTTAGCGTTTTGCAGTTGTGTAGCGCGGAACACTTCCGTGTTCGCTACCTCTCACAAAACGTGACATTTAGTCACCTTTTGTTCGGCAGAGTCAACTGCGCCAATCGCCCATATAATTCATTATCGCATAAAAATATATTTAGTCAAAATTAAAAAGCTCCGGATTATAATAGTAATCCGGAGCTCTTGTTTTATAATGAATTTCTGTAAATCTCTTCTACAGCTTCTTTTGTTGCTTTGGTAGGTGCAATCGCAAGAAGTCCGTCCAGAGACGGTGTTGTAAATGCAAGGTTTACAAGATTAGGAATATCAGCTTCCGTAAATCCTTCATCTTTTAATTTTGAAGGAACGCCTACTGACTTCAGCCATTCATATACGCCATTTGAAGCCTCATCGGCAGAATTAAATTTACCTGCAATCGGCTCAAGAATATATTTTAAGGTTTCTTCTTTTGCTTTGTAGATGTTTTTAACTACTGCAGGAAGAAGCATTGCTAAACCCAAACCGTGCGATAACTCCGGTTTTACAGCACTTAAAGGATGTTCAAGCGCATGTGTATAATGTAATAATCCATTATCGAAGCAAACTCCGCCGAGCATTGCTGCATATGCCAGATAATATCTGGCTTCTAAATCTTCTGCATTCTCAATAGCTTTGGGTAAATATTTAGCAACAAGTTCGATAACTTCTCTAGCAAGAGTTACTGCATATGGAGAAGTTACAGTAGAAGTAGAAGCTTCTACAACGTGGTTTACAGCGTCAATTGAAACATAACGTGTCTGCTTTGGTGATAATTTTACCATTAAAGCAGGATCGTCGATTGCGTATGTCGGATAAATACAATCATAAGCAATTGCAGGTTTATACTCTTTTTCCGGAATTGTTACAACCGCAAATCTGTTCGTTTCGGTTCCTGTTCCGTGAGTTAAGTTAATTGCAACAATCGGAGCAGCTTCTTGCGGGGTAAAAGTAAATTCATAAATATCATTTGCTGTCTTATCCGGATACTTCATAAGAATAGCAACAGATTTCCCTGCATCGGTTGGAGAGCCGCCGCCGATTGCTATAACAGCTTTGGCGCCAAACTCTTTTGCGATTTTAGCAGCTTCGTTAACTGCGGTTGTCGTCGGGTTTGGAGTTACGCCGTCATAGTTAACGTATTCTATTGAGTTCGCCTTAAGCGCATTTTCCACAACATCCCACGCACCGGTTGCCTTATAAGCGTTTCTTCCGCTCATAACAATAACCTTATCCAAACCTTTTGTTTTAAAATCTTTAGCAATATCATTAATTTTATTTATTGCACCGCATCCAAAATATACTGCGGTTCTGGTTCTGATTTCACGAACTTCATGGATATCAATATCTTTTTCCCACATAAGCTTTCTCCTTTCTTAAACACTACAAGATAATTATAGCCGATTAAGGTAAAATGTAAAGTTTTATGAAGAAACGTAACAAATTAAGCCCAAATAGGCTCGAAATGTAAATTTTAAGCATATTCTCCAATAAACTACTTGCAAAAATCTAAACAATGTGTATAATTGGATTTATAAGTGGTGTGTAATTCAGTAGTTAAGCCCACAAGAGAGTAAGAGTGTATAGGCGATTTATCATGAACAAAGAAGAACTTGTCAAAGAAATTTCAAAAAAGACAAAACTTTCACAAAAAACATCATCAGATGTACTTTCTGCTACATTAGAAATTATTCAAAAAACAGTAGCAAAAGGTAAAAAGGTAACTTTAGTAGGCTTTGGTACCTGGGAAGCACGTAAGAGAGCTGCAAGAACAGGCAGAAACCCGCAAACAGGTAAAGAATTAAAAATTGCAGCTAAAACAGTTCCGGCTTTTTCTGCTGGTAAAAGCTTTAAAGAACTTGTTAAGTAAGTTTTAGTAAACTGGATTAAAGAGTGATCATTTGTTTAAATGATTACTCTTTTTTTATGATTGTAGCCCTTGTTCTAGGCGTTAGCACCCACCCCAACCCTCCCTCAAAAGGGAGGGAGCAGGCGTCAAGCTCAGAGCATTGCTTCCCTAATGAGGGAAGGTTAGGATGGGTGACAGCGTGCAAGGAAAAATTTGCAGAAATAAAAGAGCAATATTTAGCATACTAATTTGAAGAACTTTATTTTCTATATACTTATATACACCAATCTCGTACTCCCACAAACGAGGCAGCCCTGGCGTTTTAATACAGTTCGGTAATTCTACAAAATGTCTGCCGGCCATATATCTATGTGCGCAGCCCGAATAATACGCTAATCTTATAGTTCTGCAAACGAGGCAGCCCCGGCGTTTTAATACAGTCCGGTAATTCTGCAAAATGTCTGCCGACCATATACATTTACCCCTA
>CALVEE010000047.1 GCA_944326495.1 Candidatus Gastranaerophilales bacterium
ACCGCTTCTGAAAGAGGCTTTGTCATGGTGTTATTATCTCCCTCTCGTCTTCCCTCTTTTTATCAAAAACAGTTCCGTGGTCTTTGTATTTTTTTAGGATAAAATGCGTTGCTGTACTTAAGACGCTGTCCAGAGTAGATAGTTTATCAGAGACAAAACTTGCGATTTCTTTTAAAGTCTTTTCTTCTAATGTCACCAGAAGGTCATAACCGCCGGAAATCAGATAAACCGACTTAACCTCCGGATAATTGTAAATTCTCTCCGCAATCCTGTCAAATCCTTGTCCTCTCTGCGGTGTAACCTTAACTTCTATAAGCGCGGTAACTTTTTCAATAGAAGTTTTATCCCAGTTAATAAGCGTATGATATCCGCAAATAATCCCTTCCTGTTCAAGTTTAACAAGCTCTTCTGCGGCTTCTGTTTCATTCACCCCCAAAAGAACCGCCAACTCATCCAAGCCCATTCTGCTGTTTTTTTCAATTAATGCTAAAAGTTCATCTCTCATAAAAATCTACCTTATAAAATTTGTATAAATCCGCTCTTCCTGTTTAGGAATTTCAATTCCGGAGCGTTTGCCGATTTCTATACATTTAAGCAGCCATGCCATATTTCTTGCAAGGTTTCTCATAGTCTGCAAGCCTTCCTGATCATCAATAACATCATCAGCTGCTTTACCGTGGACATTGTTCCAGTAATTAGAAGAAACAACCGGCATATTTGCGATTGTAAAGTATTTATTCAAAACATCAAAACTCGCTGTTGTGCCTGCGCGTCTTGCAGAAGCAATTGCAGCTCCGGGCTTATACTGAAATGCATACCCTCCGGCATAAAAAGCTCTGTCTAAAAGAGAAAGCAGCCTTCCGGACGGGTGAGCGTAATATACGGGAGTTCCAAACACAAAACCGTCAAATTCTTTTGCTCTATTGATAAAATCATTAACCATATCATTGAATACGCATTCCCCTGTAGTTTTGCAGGCATTACATCCGCAGCAATCCCTTATTTCCGGATTTCCCAGCTGAAATATATCAGTATCAATTCCCTCGTGATTTAAAGTTTTTGCAACTTCACTTAACGCTGTATATGTGCATCCGTTTTTATGCGAACTTCCATTTACCAATAAAACCTTCATACCACCTCACATCAAACCAGTAGCTTTCACCATTAAGGCAGACTTGTTGTTATAATACCATCTTGTATCCTGCCTCTGTCTGCCGTCCATGTATTCTTTTCTTTTTGGTTACTTTTTCTTTTTAGTAAAGAAAAAGTAACTGCCGATGGGGAGACTTGAACTCCCGACCTACTGATTACGAATCAGTTGCTCTACCACCTGAGCCACATCGGCATATAAAATATTTTAATATGGTATAGGATTAAATGCAACATAGATTTATAACCCAATTTACCCAGACAACTTACCCCTTAATTTACCCCTTGATATGGTTTATTTATGTGGTAGTATTTAATTAAATTCAACTTGATGAAGGAGTACGTATCGTGAAAAAAACAAGTATTATACTTGCATTGGTTTTATCCCTTGGCTTAAGCTGTACGGTTTTTGCCGCTACTCCTATTGAAAAATCAATTGAATCTTTTACACAGGAAATCGAAAAAAATCCTAATGCATCTTTATCCTATTCAAACCGGGCTTCAATGAAATTTCTGAAGGGTGATACACAGGGTGCTATTGCAGATTTCGATAAAGCAATCCAGCTTAATCCAAACAATCCTGAACTATATTTAAACAGGGGGTATATTAAGCAGCTAATCGGAGATTTAGACGGCTCAATGACAGATTATAATCTGGCTTTGAAAATTAACCCTAATTTTGCATACGCATACAATAACAGAGGTGTTTTGAAGGTTGCATTGAATGATATAGAAGGTGCAATGACGGATTATGCAAAGGCTCTTTCTATAAACAGCAAGTATTCTGATGTATATTATAACAGAGCGAACTTGAAATATATGCTGAATGATAATAAAGGAGCTCTTGATGATTATAATATCGCAATAGAGCTCAACCCTAAAGACGCGGAAGCTTATAATAACCGCGGTGTTGTAAAGAAACGAATGAATTTTAATGTAGGCGCTTTAAGCGACTATTCGCAGGCAATTGCAATAAACCCAAACGACAGCATAGCTTATGCTAACCGCGGACGTTTAAAGAAACTTTATTTTGATAATGAAGGTGCAGCTATTGATTTAGATCAGGCAATTGCGCTCGCTGAAAAACAAACATTTATTAAAAATGTAAAGCCTTTGCTTTCAAATGAAAGTTATATCGCAGCAATTCCCACAGCGCCAATCATAATCAAGGATACTCCTTTGGCAAAAGAAACTATTGCGTATAATAAACAGCCTGTAACACCGCAGGTTCAACCGGTTGCACAGCAAACTCCGGTAAAAGCACAAACCCCTGTGGTTCAGCAAAAACCAGTACAAAAACAGGAAGTTATTGCCCAAAAACCAATGCCGGCTCCTGTTGAACAAAAACTTGCTGCTGCCGGAACAACCATTAGCGCAGGAGTTGCAACGGTTCAAGCGCCTTCTAATCCTGTAGTTACAACAACCGCAATCAAAAAGAGCCCGACAACGAATATAAAACTGGCTGAAAGCTATTATATAAGGGGGCTTCAAAAATGTGTACTCAGAGACCTTCAAGGCGCAATTGCCGATTTAAATAAAGCAATTGAAAATAACTCAAAATATGCTGATGCTTATTACTACAGGGCTGCTATCAGGAAAGAACTCGGAGATACGGAAGGATTTAGAAAAGATTACTCTATAGCAATCCAAATTAACCCGTCGCTTCAGACATTCAATGATTCAAACTGCTTATCGCTGGTTGGAGGTTAATCCAATGCGTGTTACAAATACACAATCAAATCCAACCCCGTCATTTGGTAAATTTATAAAAATTAAGGGTAAAACTACTCACTTAGAACACTTTCGCGAACAGTTAAAAACAACAACAAAAAAAGAGTTTGTAACATTCATTAAATGCACCGGTACTGAAAAAGGTAAACTTTATATATTAAGCGGAAAAGATTTTGATAAATTTATAGACTATATAAGACAAAACTCTTGTCTTATAGATTTTCGCAGAAAACCGGAGAAATTTTTAAATAAAAAACCATTATCTCTAAAAATACATGAAGCACACGAAAAATTAAAAAACAAAAAACTTCTATAGTTTTGCTGTTCTTAAAAATGGGGCGGATGATAGGACTTTGCTCGAACTCTTTAACAAAACTTTACAACCCGTTTTAGGTTTATTAAGTTTTGTAACAAAACATCCTGATTTTCTAAAGTTTTAGCAAAAAATGCCGTTAATAAAAAATGTAAGATAAGTAATCTCTAATGTAACACAATACCTATTGTGTTACATTAGGATTTTTATTTTAGGGTTAAAAGGGTTATTTTTACATTCATTTCCCCCTTTTATTTACCCCTCCTTTTCTTTCTCTTTTTTTGCGATAGAAAAGAGAAAGAAAAGGAGCAAAAGAAAGAGAAAACACGCGGCTGTTATCTATGCCCTGACGGGCATTGGGCTCGTTTGACGCTTAACCTCCAAGGCCAGGCCGGTGAACCGGCTCTTTTACGCTCACTATCGATGCTTACGCATCACGTTCGCGGCGTGCGCCTTGTTATTTATTGCGTCCAGCCAACAACCTCCGCGCATTCCCTCTCCACGGGGGAGGGTTAGGGTGGGGG
>CALVEE010000048.1 GCA_944326495.1 Candidatus Gastranaerophilales bacterium
GTTCTGGTATCACCTTTTTTAAGCTTTACTTCCAATTCATCCTTAAATCTGAATAACTCCGGCTCCCAATCGGGATTTGTTTTAATATTATTGAAATACTGTTCTTTATCAAGTCTGTATTTTTTGATTTCTTCAATTCTTCTTTTAATTGTATCAATATAATAATACGGATCATTTTTTGTTGTTCTGAACTCTTTGGGATTAATCTCATCAATACATTCTTTAATAAAAGCCCTTGAAACAGCATCGGTCATAATTCTGTAATTATGCGGAAGTTCAAATTCATCCGGATATAAATCAATCAAATTGCAGCAAAAACTGTGGTAAGTGAAAATATCTACATCAACTGACAGTCTGTCTAATTCTTTTTCAAGTCTGACTCTCATCTCATTCGCCGCAGCGTCGGTAAATGTCAGACAAAGAATTTTGTCCGGTTCAATTCCGCGTTCCAGCATTGATTTAATCCGCCGGATTATTGTAAAAGTCTTACCCGTTCCTGGTCCGGCCAGAACCAGATATTTACCGTTTATATTATCAATACACTCCTGCTGTTTAGAGTTTGGTTTAATTTCAGCTGCAGTTTGCATTTATACTCCTTAGATATTTTTACTCTACTAAATATTTTACACTAAAAATTAACTCGCTTTATAATTATAGACCGGAATCAGATGTTCAACAATACAAGCTGTCGGCGTTATCAATTCCTTAATCTCATCTCCGTCTTTATACGCCATGGGAGCTTCATCAAGCGTTCCTGTTGAAATACAGCAGGAGTGAATTCCGCGCATACTTATTTTATAATCTTCCATTCTCAATGTTTCTTTCGCCCTCGTTCGGGAAAACAGGCGTCCTGCTCCGTGCGGGCCGGAACTGTTCCAATCCGGATTCCCTTTACCGATTGCGATAAAACTTCCGTATGCCATATTAATCGGGATTAAAACTTTCTCATTCTCCTTGCAGGAAATCGCCCCTTTTCTTATAATCTTATCTTCACCTATATAATTATGTATGGTTTCAAACGTATCCTCCGATTTCCAGCCCATATGTTTCAAGATTTCTTCCGCAATAATCTTTCTGTTATAGTGACTATATTCCCGACAGATTTTTGCGCATTTTAAATATTCTGCGGCATTAAACCCCGTAAGATCTGAGAGCTGCCTCAATTCACCGTCCCTGTAGCAATTCTTCTCTATGGCAAGTTTTTGAAAATAAACAGCCATTTTATTCCCGAAATCTCTGCTCCCGCTATGAATTATTAAATAAGTGCCGTTTTTGTTTTGCTCTACTGAAATAAAGTGGTTGCCGCTTCCGAGCGAACCTATTTTAAGCAAATCTTCACTGCAGCCGCGCTTAAGATAATCCGTATTGTATCTTTTTACCTCTTCTTTAAGTTCTTCAGGTATTAGTGAACTTACGCTTTTGCGGCCTCTTAACCCTGTCGGAACAAATTCTTTAATAACCTTATCCAGTTTATCATACTCTTTTAAAGTTGCGCATTTTTTGAGTTTAACCGCATACATTCCGCAAGATTGGTCTACTCCTATAATATTCGGAATAATTTCTCCGTCCTTCGGAAGTTCCGCCGTAAAGCCGATTGTGCATCCTAAACCCTCGTGACAGTCAGGCATTATTCTTATTTTACAACCTTCAAATATCGGATGATTACAGATATTCAAAACTTGCTTTAAAACACCTTCCGAAATTTCATTTGCAAATATCTTGGCTGATGTGTATTTACCCTGAATTTCTTGCATAATTATTTCCTTAGTTTGAGTTTTCTTACAATTTGCGCTGCAGCTCTTTCGCTTATATGCAGTCTTTCTGCGGTAAGTTTAACAGAAAAATTACATTCACACCATATTTTTTCAAATTCCGAATTAGTAACGGCAGTTCCTTCGCACCTGCAATTTGCGGGAATTTTATCTTTTATACTGTATCCCATAGATTCTATAAAAGTTTTGAATTTTCCCAGATCTGTCCAAAAGCCTGATTTATCAGTCCATTCTTTTGATTCTGATTTATAAAAATCCGATATGTATTTCATTATCATTTGCATGTTACCTGAAAAAACTACTTTATTTGACCTGATTAAATATTTCATAAATTACCTCTGAGTATTTTATTTTAGTTTAAGATATATACCTGACAAAAACGGACATATAGTTTAATTTGTGTGCCGGCCCGTAAGGGGAAAACTGTAGAGTAGACTTCAGTCTGCCACAATAAAATATATTTCTCCTAAACTTTTCAACATCAATCATCACCCACCCCAGCCCTGTCTTGGATTTGCTCCACGCTCACAGAGCTTCACCTTCAAGCCTCACGGCTTAGCCGGTTTAGTCTGTTCGCTATCCGGACTACCGTCCGTCCGCATATCCGCTCCCTCATAAGGGAGGGGGGCAGTGCGTACGCCAAACGTGCAGCACCCCTTCCCTTGAGGGAGTATTGCGTGCGCCAAATGTACACACTCCTGATATACTACGTCTTGTTTTACAAATTAAAAATACAAATATTATATAAAAAATAAATAATTCTAAGGAATTAGTACCAAAGAAGATTAAGATGTATGGGAAAAAATGTTAAAATATATATGTAAGTCGAAGGCAGCTAGTGAATTGTCGGATTT
>CALVEE010000049.1 GCA_944326495.1 Candidatus Gastranaerophilales bacterium
CTTCAACTGTTGACGCTTTATTAACTCGTGTAATGGGCGGAAACCAAGTTAAGATTATTTCTTGGTACGATAACGAAATGGGTTATTCTACAAGATTAGCTGAAACAACTAAGATGGTTGCTTCTAAATTATAATTCGTATAACAAGAATTATATAAACCCCGGTATTAATTAATACCGGGGTTTATTTATTCAAAATTATATTTGTACTATACTTTATATTATGGACAAGATAAAGAAAACATTATTAAGTGGTAAAACTGTTAAATTGGACAAAAATTCGCTTATTATGGCAATAGAATCAAGCTGTGATGAAACTGCCTGCGCTGTTGTTAAAGGCGGACGTGAAGTTATTGCAAATGTTGTTGCTTCACAAATTAAGGTACACGAAGAATACGGCGGCGTTATTCCTGAAATTGCGGCTAGAGAGCACTTAGAAGCAATTAATATCGTAATTGATGAGACATTTAAACAAGCTGGTATAAAGGGGGATGATATTTCAGCTTTTGCCGGAACTGTAGGCCCAGGGCTTGTCGGCTGTCTTTTAGTCGGATTAAATGCCGCTAAAACACTTGCACTTGCGTATGACAAACCTTTTATCGGAGTAAATCATCTTAACGCACATTTAGCAGCAAACTTTATTGATACCACACTTGAACCGCCGTTTATCGCACTTCTTGTAAGCGGAGGTCACACTCAGATAATCAAAGTAGATTCATATTCTGATATGGAAATAATCGGTGAAACAATAGATGATGCCGTCGGTGAAGCTTATGACAAAGTCGCGCGTCTTATTGGACTTCCCTATCCCGGAGGCCCTAAGCTTGATAAACTGGCTCAGGAGGGAAATCCGCATTCATTCAAGCTCCCGCAGGCAAAAGTCGGGAAGTATGATTTTAGCTTTAGCGGACTAAAAACTGCGGTATTAAGACTGGTTAAGAGTTTTGACGGGAAAGATGTTCCTATTAAAGATATATGCGCAAGTTTTCAGGAGTGTGTCTCTGAAACGCTTTTAAGAAAAGTTAAAGCGGCGCTTGAGGAAACTGGCTGCAGACAAGTTGTTTTAGCGGGTGGTGTTGCTGCTAATTCCGAAATTAGAAGAAAAATCTTTAACCTCAAAAATGAAGGGTATGATGTTTATGCTCCCATAATGAAATATTGCACAGATAACGCTTCAATGGTCGCAGCTTCAGCTTTTTTCTTCAATAATACTTTTGATAACATAGATGTTGAAGTTTTTTCAAGAGCTTAGAATTCATTTGAATGAATACCGTAGAGTTTTTGGGCTTCTATTGCACCTATTTCATTTCGCAATTTCTTACCCATTATTCTGTAATCAGGAATGTAGGCTTTTGTAAATATTTTTACAATATCCAGAGGAGTATACTGATTCGGGAAATAATCGACTATTCTTGCTCCGGTATTATCAATTTTTTTTAAAAAAACCCAATTATCTTTCGTAGGAATGAATTCGATTGTAAAATCAGCATTAGTATTTTTTTCAGCTTTTTCCACTAAATCCGTAGATATACGCTTTGGAATCGTTTGAAAAAATTTCTTATCAAGACCTTTTATTTTCATGCCAAAACTTATTGATTGATTATTCGCTATATCCATACACACACCTTTCTAAAAATACTAAAACAAATAATTTATAAAATTGCCTAATTATTAAGATTTATTACATTTGGTAATTTATTTATTTTATAGAAAATCTTTGAATGTTCAACAAAGTTTTGCGGATTAGCACTCACATAGATATTTTCTTCCGAGCTTTCGATTTCTTGACTTAACATCCCCAAAGCTTTTAAGTCTTCGGCTATATATTCAACAAAAATCTCTGCCGGATCAATAAATAGTTCTTTAGTAGTAAAAGCGGCTAAAAGATCTAAAAGATACGGATAATGAGTGCAGCCTAGAATAATCTTTTCCGGTTCAAATTTCATCATCTCTTCTAAATGAATCTTTATATCATTTACCGCAGAATCATCCTGATATCTGCCGGATTCTACAATATCAACCCAATTTGGACAGGGTATCTCTTTTATTTGCAAACCTTGATTATATTTTTTTAACTCTCTTGTATATACTGCTGAATTTACTGTTGCCATGGTTGCAAAAACACCAATTTTCTTTATATTTTGTGTAGCTATAACCTGCGCACAAGATTGAATTATCGGATATATCTTGAAATCATATTCATTCTTTACAGTATCGTACGCTTGGGCTGAAGATGTGTTGCAGGCAATTACAACAGCTTTCACATTTTTTTCTTTATAAAAATTCAGAATACCTCGTGCATATCCAATAAGCTCTTCTCTTGATTTGTTTCCGTACGGTAAATGTGCTAAATCGCCGAAATAAAGTGTATTCTCATTGCGTAAAAGTTTTTTAAATTTTGAATAGACAGATAAACCGCCTACTCCGGAATCAAAAAAACCTATTGGTCTGTTATTTAGATTGTGATTTGATGTACTCAATTATACCCTCGGCTATTGCTTTTGCAGTCTTTTGTTTTCTCTTATCGGAAATAAGCTCTGCACGTTCTTCATCGTTTGATATAAATCCCATTTCAACTAATATTGCAGGGACTGTAGTATGATTTATAACATAAAACTTGGATTTAACCAATCCTCTGTCTTTTGTATCAATTTCTTTGATTAAGTGTGAATGTACTATTTTAGCAAGATTGTTGCTGTAATCATGGTAATAATGCGTCTCTATACCTTTTGGCTCGGTTGCGACAGCAGAATTAACGTGAATACTCACAAAAATTTCCGGCGCTTCATTTTCAGAGAACTCAACTCTGTCCTGAAGAGAAACATAACAGTCATCTTTACGTGTCATTGCAACCTTATAACCTTTAGTTTTTAATATTGAAGCTACACGTTCTGAAACATCAAGAGTAATATCTTTTTCATTAATACCATCTCTTATTGCACCATAATCTGTTCCTCCGTGCCCGGGGTCTATTACAACCTTACCCTTTTCAGAAGGCTTCTTAATTACAGCCTTTTCATCGCTTTTATCTTTTATCCCCTGCTTAATAGTGATTTTTAATGCTTTGCCGTCTATACTCTGGTCAATTTTTACTATATCGGTTTTATTAAGTGCAATAGAGCCTCGAACCCCTATTTGAGGGAGTAAAGACATTGTGTACGGCTTATAGTAAGTATTATTAAACGTCTTAATTAAATCCTGTTCATTATAACTTTTGACATTAAACATATACATATTAAGAGAGTCATCGGTTCTTATTATTGAATGAACAACAGGCGCTGTAAATGATAATATAAGTTCATTGGTCTTACTGTCAATTTTTCTTACAAATGCTTTATTTATATTTGATACAGTACTTACCAGACTTGTGTGTTTAAGCTTATCTGAATTTATAAAGAATAATGACTGGGAATCTGCTGAAAAAACAGGAATATATTTTTCTGCATCATCAGAATTTACAACAACTCTTGCTTTATTGTATTCAAATTGCCCGATTTTTACTGTATCTTTGCAGCTTCCGTCAGAACAGAGCTTAAACTCCTTATTCCGCAGCTCCTTTTCTACATATGTATTGGGAAGATCAATAACAGCGCGTTTAGGCTCTGTCAAACAAAATGTTTTGTTAGCAGTTATCTGACCGATACCGTTAATTAAAAAGCCGTTATTTTTAACATGAACACTATTTACATGATACTTTGTCCGCAGCTTCAAACTGGATGATAAATCAATAGAAATAACAGAATCAAATGTTTTTCCGTCAGAATTGCTTAGTGTAGAATTCTCAAAAGCCTGCTGGATATCTGCTATTACAGATGATGGCATATTTGAGCTAACAGCCGTATTAATAGGCACTTTTTGTACAGCTTGGGAATTTACCGCAATACTTGAATAGGCAAGGTTCTGCGGATTATCATCATACACGGTGTTAAAATAATCATTCATAATCTGCGGAACTGAACACCTTACAATAAGATATCCGTTTAAATAAAACAGAGAAACCCTCGATACATCAAAACCCTCGTCAAAAGTTACAACGGCTCTCACAACATCCGGCTCTGTCGTAAACTGCGACAAACGGATTTCTTTAATACTGCTTTTTTCAAAAACCAGCTGCTGCTTATCGCCGATTAAAACCGCATTTTCTATATCGAAATAAATTCTGTTCGGATTTTGCAATTTAGAGATTTTAAACTCTTTTTGCACACCATCCGGTGATTCAATAGTATTAATAAAAATTAAAGAAGATGAGTCATCATAATTCATCGACATAATCTTAGACGGCTCTGCACTGCAGGGCAGAGAACCAAAAATAAGAAATATAAAGCTTATTATTAGAAAAAATATTCTCTTCATCTCTAATAAGGCTTACGCCCCCAAATCCTTAATCAAAATTTTAACAAAAATCTTACAAAAAGTAAACGAAAATATAGCGCAGCAGCAAGCCCACTACATTTACCCAAAAAATAAAGCTTGCTAACCCAGGCAAGCTTTAGAATTTAACGAGAGAAAGAGAGAATTATAACAATAAAAATTATCCGTTTATTAACCTATCAAGTTCATAAATCTTATATACAAGAGCTTCTGTCTGTTCTTTGAACCAAAGAGCAAAAAGTTTTAATTCGTCTCGAAAACTGTAACATCCCGGCCACATTGAATACATAACATTACTCCTTATTAATTATCTTCACATTATCTATAACGGCATTTTTTTGAAAAACTTTAGGGGAAAAAAGAATATTGTTACAAAACTTTATGAACTTTTGTAACAATTAGTGATAAGCCTGAAATCCGGCCTTTGCTATATACTTTATATATATGAGGTATTTAAGATGACATTAGATGGTGTAACAAAAACTGAATATACCTATACTGCACAGCAAGGACAGGGAGTCCGCGCTCAACAGTCGTCTTTTACAAATTCTGTAATGACAGAAGCTGCAAAGAATGCTGAAAATACCTCTGTAGAAGAAAATAAAAATACCTCTAAACTTGATGAATTGTTAGAAAAGCTTTGTGCGGAATTTAAGAATCTTGGATTAAGCCCTGAAAGTCTAAAAAACAGCGGTATTTTATACCGTATTACGGGGTTGAATGAACAGCAAATCCAAGTACTTAGCGAAGCAGAATTAAAGCAGGTTATGGACTGCTTAAAGACTGCGATTAAGGATTGTACTTCTGAAGGTCAAATTAATTTAGAAAAAGTCGGTGCAACTGCGAATAAATATTACGTTGCATTAAAGACCGGATGGGATTCTATTGAAAAGTATAAGAGAAATCAAAATGGCGAATGCTTATCAGAGCGTATGGAAAGATTCTTCGGATTAAAAGAAGGTTCTTTTGCAAAACTTCCGCAAGATAAAATTGAAGAATATTTAGATAGATATTTTAATGAATTCTTTGTTGATAAATTAAAGAATGCAAAAACAAAAGAAGAAAAACAGCAGATTTACAAACAACAGCTTCAAGATTTTGGTAAATTATTACTTAACAC
>CALVEE010000050.1 GCA_944326495.1 Candidatus Gastranaerophilales bacterium
TTACGTTTACTTTATCAAATTTTACATTACTATTATTTAAAAAACTTTCAAAACCTGTTTTTAATTGTGAAATTGCCATCGGAATAAATTTATACGGCAATTCTTCCACGCCTACTTCCAATAAATACTTACTCATTTATATTTCTCCATTTTTCTTTAATTATACATGGAAAAGATTTGATGTATAATAATTTTATGGGGATTAGAAGAGCTCTTATATTATTTTTTACATTTATAATTCTATGCTGCCCTTGTTTTGCCATAAAAATAGGTCTGCAAACGCACGTCAATAAAACTTTTATAGGCGCATCAACCCCTGCCCAAATCATCAATTGCGATACAAATAAACTTATTTTTGTAATGGAGAAGATGAAGGGGTATGAAATGAAACCTTACCGCGGAGTTATTGCAATAAAAGTTGACGGACAGTGGAAGAAAATGAAAGCTAGCAAAATTGTAATAAAACCGGAAGCAAACGGGTTTGTAAGTGTTAAAAGAAAATGGTACAGAGGGCACTTTAAGGTTATTAATGACGGAATGGGCTTAACTGTTATGAACGATATTCCGCTTGAAAAATACCTTCAAGGTGTAGTACCCTCAGAGATGCCTTCCGGCTGGGAGCACGAAGCTCATAAAGCTCAGGCAATTGCAGCCAGAAGTTATGCAATAGCAAATATGGGGAAGCGTGCAAAATACGGCTATGACTTAAAAGATACGCCGGAAGATCAGGCCTACGGCGGAGCGAGTGCGGAAAAACCAAATACGAATGATGCCGTCACTGAAACTGCAAGTATTGTGCTTGTATGTCAGGGGAAAATTGTTCCTGCATACTATTCAGCCTCTGCCGGCGGTAAAACCAGAACCGGCGGACAGGTTTGGTCTGCAGACCTGCCGTTTCTGAAATCAGTTCCTTCTTTTGATGAGGGGATTAAAAAAAACGGCCACGGAGTGGGTATGAGCCAGTATGGAGCAAATAATCTGGCTAAGCGCGGATATAACGCTTATCAGATTTTAAAATACTTTTATGCAAATACAAAATTTGCAAGAGTCAGGGGAGAATATTAATGAAAACAGCACAGGTTTATCAAGATAAAATAATTATAAAAGATGCAGAGGATATAAAATTAGAAGGCAGAAAAGGCGCGATAGTACGGGTTTTAGGCTGCGGGCTCTGCGGGTCTGATATCGTAAAATTCAAACATAAAATTGTTCACGACGGCGCTGTTTTAGGACATGAAATTGTTGCAGAAATTCTCGAAATTAATTCAGATACCGATTTTAAAGCCGGAGATAAAATCGTAACATCACACCACATTCCCTGCGGAGAGTGTAACTATTGCAGACACGGGAATGTTTCTATGTGCCTGCATTTTAAACAAACAAATATTTTCCCGGGAGGATTTAGTGAAAAAGTTTTCGTATCAGAAGAACATCTGAAAAAGGTAGCTTACAGAGTACCCGCAGGTATAAGCGATGAGGAGATTTCTTTTTACGAGCCTTTAGGGTGCTGTATCAGGGCAATAAAAAGATGTAACCTTCAAAAAGGCGATACCGCTTTGGTTGTAGGTTTAGGCTCTATAGGACTTTTGATGGGAGAAGCGTTGAAAGCTTTAGGCTACAAAGTTTTTGGATGCGATTTAATTCCGGATAGGATTGCGCTTGCAAACAAAATGGGCATTCAAGCTTTTAACTCAAGAAATCTTGATGAATTTGACACAATAATTAAGGACAGAACTCAAGATTACGGAGTTGATGCCGTATTTATGACATCAGGCGCCGATAAAGCTATTGAAACAGCTTTGAAAACCGTCCGGCAGGGGGGCAAAATCCTTGTATTTTCAAGCACTCCGAATAACAACGGTTATCCCAACAATGAAATTTATTATAAAGAACTCACTGTAATGGGAAGCTATTCACCATCTCCTGCGGATTTAAAAGACTCTTTTGACCTTCTAACATCCGCGGGGGTAAATTCAGAGGGGGTAAATCCAGAGGGGGTAAATCCAGGAGGGGAAAATTCAAGGAGAGTAAATGTTAAAGGATTAACAACTGTCTATCTGCTTGAGGATATTCAGCAGGCTTTTGATGATACAATTTCAAATAAAATATTTAAGGCATATATTAAAGTTTCGGATCAGTAATTATTTGGTTTATACGATATGAAAAAGTTTAGACTGTTTTTTTATTTAATTTTATTTATTCTGCTTATTGCAGCAATATATTTTAAAAACAACACCGGCAAAGTTTATGCCGGAGTTGGAGAATATTATTACAGTAAAAATAATATTGTGAAAGCTCAAAAATTTTGCGAAAAGTCATTTGAGCTTGGATATAATGATGCGGATTTAAGAGAAATTTATGTGAATTCTATTATTAATTCTCCACTTTCATTAGAGTCACAGGAAAAACTTGTGAAAATTGCAGAAGGAGATATTGTTGACGGTGCTTCTGTCAAAGCTAAATATTTTTTGGGAGATTTAAAAAAAGAAATTCATAGAAAATACCCTCAAAATTATATAAAACAAGCTCCTTATAACCAAAAAATAATCCATTGGAACAAGTTTCCGATAACTTATGTATTTAGAAAAACAAACGGCGTACCGATTGAATATATAGAGGAAATAAGAAATGCTTTTAATATGTGGGAAAAATCCGGCCCCGTTATGTTTAATGAAGTTAATTATAAAAAAGCTGATATTATAATTGATTTTCAGGCAAGCAAAGCTGAAGATATAGATTACGGTAAAAAGTACGTAGTAGCTTATACAACACCCCGGGTAAATCTGAACAAGCTTGAAAATATGGCTATTCGATTTTATCTCCAGGATCCGGAAGGAAATAAATTTACAAGGAACCAAATTTATAATACAGCTTTGCATGAAATCTTTCATGCCCTCGGATTTATGGGCCATAGTTATGACAGAGGTAATATAATGTATCTTGCAAAAAATCAAAAAACAATTGCAGAAGATTCCAGACTCGAACTCACTGCTGCAGATATTAATACGCTGTCACTTCTCTATAAAATAAAACCGGATATAACAAATAAAGGTGATTTAAAATATAACTATCTGCCTTATCTTGTACTCGGTGATGATGAGGAAGTAAGTTATTCCAAAACCCGTGAGGCAAAACATTATATCCGTCAGGCTCCGACTCTTCCGGGAGGATACATAGACTTAGCAGAGGGACTTGTAGCACAAAAACAATATGCAAAAGCAATAAGAGCTCTTGAAAAAGCTCTTTCGCTTGCAGATACGGATGATATTAAATATATTGTTTATTATAATCTCTCTGTTTCTTATTATTATATAAGTCATACAGATATGGCGCTTGACTATGCACAGAAAGCTTTGCAAATCAAGGATTCGGAAGAATTACATTTTCTGCTTGCGGAAATATATTTGAAATCAGATAAGGCAAAGGCTGAAGAGGAGTATATATATCTTACAAAAACAGCGCCTGATAATATTGATTATGCGATAAATCTTGCAAATATTTATATAAAAAAACGAGACTATCTAAAAGCCCGAAATGTATTAAAGAATTTTATTTCTAAAAACCCCTCAGCTAAAAACAGCAAACGTTTATCACCTTACAAGATGTTGATACTTTAGGTTTTTTATGTTATTTTTCCGGGTATGGAAATCCGGCCTGTAATTATGAATAAAATTATTACTCCAAAAACAACCGGTTATGCTGCAACAGCCGGGCTGGGCTTATCTGTGTGGTCAGGCATAAGCAGGAATAAAACTTTTAGAAAAAAACATAAACCGCTTGCATATACAACAGCTGTATTGACCGCTCTCCATATAGGTTTAATTGAATATTACAATTTCAAATACAAAAAAATGTAACAAAATACACTTATTCACCTAAGGACTTGTTACATTTTTTTATTATTTATAATACAATTGAGTTTGAGGTGAAAAATGTTTAACGAAATAAAAACACACGAAATTACAGTAGACATTGTTATTCTTACAATGAAAGATGATGCCCTGCAAGTTCTTCTCGTTAAACGTAATAATGAACCGTTTAAAGATAAATGGGCAATTCCGGGCGGATATGTGAGAATGTCTGAAAATCTTGATGAAGCTGCAATGAGGGTTCTTAAAGAAAAAACAAATGTAGATAATATTTATCTCGAACAGCTTTATACATTCGGAGATCCCTTAAGGCATCCGGTTTCAAGAGTTATAACCTGTGCTTATTTTGCACTCATAAGAGCAGAAGATTTTAATGTTGTTACAACTCCGGATCTTGCCTGGCATAAGGTTTTTGACTTGCCGCCGCTTGCTTTTGACCATAAAGAAATTATTGAATATTCGCTTAAGCGTACCAGAGAACGTCTTGAGATGTGTCCGGTTGCTTATCAATTATTAAATGAAAAATTTACACTTACCGAAATGCAAAAAGCTTATGAAATGATTATGCAGAAAAAATTGGATAAGCGTAATTTTAGAAAAAAAGTTATTACAACGGAGGGTTTAAGAGAACTCAATGAGTTTTCTAAATCTTCATCAAAAAGGCCGGCTAGATTATATACATTTGATAATATCAAATTGAACTCTAAGCGGGCTCATTTTATAAAAAAGGAGACTAAATGTTAACACTAGTTTGGGCTATACAAGTCATATCATCACTATTACTAATCGTATTAATTCTTATGCACTCACCTAAAGGTGACGGTATCGCAGGAATAGGAAGCGCTGCTCAAATATTTTCTTCACAGAAAAGTGCGGAAAAAGGTTTGAACAAATTAACCGGAATTGTAGCTCTGGTTTTTGTAATCTGCGTGTTTCTTTTAGGTTTTGGTATCGTAAAATAGATGGATGAAACTTTTTCAAGAAATATTATGTACTGGGGAGAAGAAACTCAAGAGAAGATTTCAGCTTCCCATATAGCTGTATTCGGCTTGGGCGGAGTCGGCGGGTATTGCGCGGAAGCTCTTGCAAGATGCGGAGTCGGAGAATTAACTCTTGTTGATTTTGATAAGGTCTCTAAATCAAATATCAACAGGCAGATTGTAGCTCTGAATTCAACCGTCGGAATGGATAAGACGAATTTGTTTAAAGTTCGGTTAAAAGACATTA
>CALVEE010000051.1 GCA_944326495.1 Candidatus Gastranaerophilales bacterium
CCGATTAATCCGAATTATTCAGGCGTGACAATTCAAATATCAAATCCTTCTGTTTATGCAGGCGGACAGGGGCTATGTCCTGTACAGAGTGCAGGAGTGTGCGCCCAGGCGCCTCAAATTCCTCTCCGGCAGAACAGCGGAATAACTTCTCCTATCCAGCCCTCGTATTCTTATCCCCCGCAATATTATCTGAACAATTATAATTATCAAGGAGCTTCTGCTCCGACAGCAGAACCAGCTGCAATTTCTCCCGAACAGAATGGAATAAAAGGCTTGCTGCCCGCATCTGACGGAATAAATACTCCGGCAGAAGTGCAGAAACAGGCTGTAAAAGAATACAAAGCTAATATCCCTGAACCGCAGGATTTATCCAAATCACAAGGTGTTATAGATGATTTGGATGCAAGAGCTAAGGCATTAGAAGAGGAAAAAAATAATGCGAAAGAGGCCAAAATAGTACCGCTTACGGATGAATACATAAAATCTCTTGAAAATTATTTGAATAATCCTAATGATGAAATCCGTTTAATGGCATCAAAAGAAATTTTAACAAGGCTTGATGAAGATAAGCGCAGGTATGATGACCCTGCATTGAATGCGTTATTAAATAAAATGCTTCAAGATCCTTCGAAGTTAATAAGAATAGCTTCTCTAAGCGCATTCTCATCAGAACTTGCAAGCGGAAATGATTATACAGTAACTCTGCTTCAAAATATTCAATCAAATCCGGAGGCAGATAAAGAAGATGTCTTGCAGGCTGCAGATATTTTATTGAAGATGTCTCAAGGTAAAGAAGTAAAAGATATTCCTGACCCTAAAGTCAAAGAAGAAGCTAAAAAAGGTAAATAACAATGTTTTCTGTAGCAAACATAGTATGTAAAACAGTTGGAATAGCAGGTATAAGTGCGGCTCTTTATGATGCCGGTAAAATTGGCAGCGAAGAATCCAGAAGAGAAAAATGGATTGTCAATGCAGACCACTTTGAACGTGTTCATGACGCAACAAGAACTATGTCTACAGAAAGCCATGTTACTAATTTTATTCAGGATAAGGTTAAGGATTACAGAATGAATAATCCTCTGTTTTCTATATTCGGGAGTATCAAAGGCTTTTGCAAAGGATTTTTAAACTCATTAGGCGACCATATCCTGCCAGTTTCGCTTGCTTCAATGGCGCTTGCAGGTAAAGGTGTTTGGGCAAAAATCGGTGCCTGGGGACTTGCCGGTTATACCGCCCTTATGATTGCGAGAGAAGGTTTTGGTATCGGGAAGGTTTCACCGAGGGATTAGGAGTGTTCTTTTCC
The DNA here is from genome assembly GCA_944326495.1 of Candidatus Gastranaerophilales bacterium. Lineage (GTDB taxonomy): Bacteria > Cyanobacteriota > Vampirovibrionia > Gastranaerophilales > Gastranaerophilaceae > CAG-196. The sequence continues at coordinate 1,304 of CALVEE010000051.1, forward strand.
TTTGATTTTGAATAGTTTTCTAATTTCTCCGGCAAATCCTCACTATGATTTTCAATTGCTTCATCAACGTCGCTTAATAATTTTTTCTGGATTTCTTTTTCTTTTGTGAAAACATCCATCTCTTTTTCTTTTGTATAAGCTCTAATTCCCGCTTTATACAAAAATCTCGGTGCCGCAAACAACATTGTAATAATACCGGCACCTAGTCCGAACCAGCCTGCATGTTTCCAGGAAGAAGTATAACTCCTTGCAATAAGCATAGTTGCAGCTCCTGTTATTACAGAAACACTTCCGGCATTCAACAAAGCAAGCCGCCTTTCAAATTTGCGGTTAACAGGATTTTCAGAATAAGAATTGTACCCCTTAAATAACACCTTAGGGGCTAAGGCATCTACAGGTCTAATCATAATCTCACACACACTTTCTATTAATATCTATGTTTATATTTTAACGCATGTTATAAGAGAAGTAAACCCTGAATGCTTGTAGACCGGTATTGATATAGCTGTATTAGTGTAATTTGTATAATATTTGTATTCTGTTCTTTTATACACGGAATTCAATTCGATGTGTGTGATATGCCATCCCTTACAGAAGAGCATTTGCAGTTTGAAACTTGTATTTCAAACTGCAAATGCAGGAGGAGATAAATTTATTACTACAAATAAAGTATTTTAATAGAAATTACAGATATTATCTATAGACTCAGGTTTTTGAAAAAAAATTAAATGATTGGTTTATATTTTCATTTAATTCATCCATCTCTGCTTGAGAAAGTTTTCCAGTAGGTGAATTTTCTGTTTCTTGTATATATGCTGCAACATAGTCTTTACCCTCATAACTGAATGTTACCATATATCCGCCATTTCCAAATTCATGAAAATCATATTCAATGCCTACTTTTTTTAAATCTTCTAAATATTCTGTATGCCCGTTTTTCAGTGCACTTTCAATATGGTTTAGTTGTGCATCAATACTGTTATCTATCATTTGCGTATCATATGATATACTTTTATATTCACAAGGTATATTAAATTCTTGATTCTCATAAATAAATTTTATAACATACGCATTTTGGTAATTTTTACTTGTATCCTTGTCTTGAGTATAAGAAATACCCAGCTTGTCTAGAGTATGAGTTATTGCTTCTATATCTTGAGAATTAATTGCGAATGTTAATTCTTCAGACGCAAAATCTCGAGCTACAACATAGTCTTTACCCTCATAACTAAATGTTACGATATATCCGCCATTTCCAGACTCTTGAAAATCATATTCAATGCCTAGTTTCTTTAAATCTTCTAAATATTCTGTATGACCGCTTTTCAGTGCACTTTTAATATGGTTTAGTTGTGCTTCTATACTATTGTCAATCATCTGCATATTATATGATATACTTTTGTCTTCACAAGGTATGTCAAATTCTTGACCTTCATAAATAAATTTTACGATGAAAGCATTTTGGTAATTTTTACTTGCATCCTTGTCTTTGGTATAAGAAATGCCAAGTTTGTCTAATGTATAAGTTATTACTTCCATATCTTGAGAATTAATTGCATTTGCAAGCTCTGCTGTAAATGCTGGGGGTATAGTTTCTTCACTATCTTCTTCTGAGATCTCATTGGCTTCATTAGTTACTGTGACGGGCTCTTTTGGGACAACAGGCTTTGCAACACAATTTTGCAATGAATTAATATCGTAATTTTTAAAATACTCTTGTAGAGGCAAGTTCTCGCTTGAATTCTCATTCAACGCCGGTGTATTCATATTTTCGGGATTATTATCAGCCTCTTCATTTTTTTTCTCTTCAACAGTTTCTTTGTTGTCTTGTTGTGTTTGAAGTTTTAGAGCCAATTGTTGACTTCTAAAACGTACAAAAATGCCATTCATACCCATAATTTTACTCCTTTCAGATTATATTTTTAGTTGTGCAAAAGTTATAAACATATTTACTATAACGGCATTTATAAAAAAAACTTTAGATTTATGTTAAAAATTGTTACATATGTTTACAAATATAATCGTATAAACAATAATTACAATCGGTTGTTGTGTATGAATATATCGTGTACGCTCTAAATATGATTTATAACGAAAAAGAAACTATGAAAAAATTTGGTAATAATGTTAAAAAGTATCGTATTAGGTTGGGATTAACTCAAGAAAAATTAGCCGAGCTTTGTGACTGTTCTTCTCAAACAATATCAGGAACTGAAACCGGATATAGTTTCCCGTTTTCAAAGGTTTTATTCAAACTTGCAGAAAAATTACATGTTCCTCTTACCTATTTATTTAATTTTGGAGAAGATTCTGTAGTTTCTAATAGAGAAGAGGAGCGTGTAATAATAGAACTTTTATCTAATTTATCTCTTGAACAAAAGAAGATTATAATTAAAATAATCAAGGCTTTTGAATAAAGGCTTATAATTTATCACCTCTCAAATTAATAATTGTTCTTTGGAATTTGTATTTGTACACAATGTGAAACCTGTGAATACGTTAATGGTTTTGTTTAATAATAAATAATTCCTAATTTGACTTTTGAAAAAAGAACATTAATCATCTAAATAGATGTATCCAAAAGGTTAAATATCTGAAATAATACATATGTGAGAATGTAATTATGCCCTTTGTATACCGATTACAAAAAATACTTGACTTCCGTATTCGAAAAAAAGAAGAACAGCTTATGGTAGTCCAAAAAGCCCAGCAGGAAGTCTATATAGCAGAAGATAAAATAAGGCAGAACAACGCGGAAATTCAACAGACAATTAAAGACAAAAAAACAGCAGATTTCAGAATGATGGAATATTATGATAATTATCTCCACCACCTCTGGGATAAAGCTGACGCCTTAGAGCAGGAACGTAAGAGGCTGCAGGCTATACTTGAAGAAGAACAGCAGAAACTGGTTAAACTCGAGCAGGCGGTAAAAGTAGTAGAAAAACATAAGGAAAAACAAAAAGAAGCATATTTAGAAGAACAAAAAGCAATAGAATTAAAACAGTTTTCTGAAATCGGCGTACAAAGGTTTTTTATTCACTCACGTGAAGAAGCAGAGGAACAGGAGCTGGAAGCACAGTTAAAACAATTAGAAATGGAACTGAACGAAAATGAATATTGATATTGCAAATCCTAAAATCACAACAACATCTGTTAATTCCGGAGCAACATCGGGCACAAAAGCTGTACCGGAAGACTCTCCCAAGTTTTCAGAAGAATTAAATGCTCTTTCTAAAAAAGAAGAGTCTAAAGAAGTTGAAAAAAATGAAACAGAAGAAAAGAGCGAAAAAATAGAAGAAACAAAGCAGGAAGAAAACGTAAAAGAACCTGAAACCGAAGAAAAAGTTATTCCGGAAGAGGATAGCAAAATTAATGAAGAAACAGCCGGTGGAACAGATTCTATCAAGGATAATAAACCTAAAAAAGATGATGCAGAAGATAAAAACATTCCGGAAATTAATAAAATATTAAACGGGCTTCAGGATACGGTTGAAGAGATTAATAAGGTAAAGCAGCCAAATTTGTTGGAACCGTCTGCGGATAAAGTAACGCAGCCAAATCCGCTCGACCATCCGGATGAAAAACCTGTTGATATAGTAAAGCCTCCGGCCTTGAATACCGATAAGAATAAAAATGATGAGGACAATACCTTGATAAACAATGATATGAACATTCAAGACCCAAAAGAGCCTGTAATGCCGCAGATGAATTCCGGCATGAATTTTGATACCAACGGCCAGCCGTTCAGGGAGTTTATGAATAACCAGCAGAGCGAGCTAAATCTTTCTCAAAAAGATTTAGAAGAAGAAAGTGCGATTTTATCAACAATGAGCGAAAATCTTGCTATTGCAAGTAAAAATATGTTATTAAAGAAAGATTTGGAAAAGACAGCCCCTGTACAGCCTGAAGAGAATACTGAAATTATGCAGGATAGAGTTCAGCCGAAGGTTAAAACTGTTTCTAATGAGCAGGGCGTTAAAAAGGTTGATGCAAAAACAAATGTTACAGTAGAAACAGTCGTAAAATATGACAATATAATAATGGATAAGGGTGATGTTGAATTTTTCACAAAGCTTGTTGAAAACGGCTCTGTTGATATGAATACTGCCGTACATCAGGCAGGAAAATCAGCGCAGGTTTCTAAAACATTAGCCGATATGCTGGCTAAATCAATGCAGGATAACCAGCCTGTAAGAATAGATTTTGACAATGACATTTCTGTCATTATAAAAGTTAGCAGGCAGGGAAAAATATCAGCAGATTTTCTTCCTTCCTCACAGGTAGCAGAAGCTTATTTGAAAGAAAATTTACCGCTTTTGAAACAAAGGTTTGATGAAAATAATATCGAATACGATGAGTTAAACCAGAGAAAACAGCGTCAAGACGAAAAAGAAAACAGAAAGAAGGGACGTAAAGATGAATGATTTGTACACCACAGCGATTAACACACAACGGGCAACCATTCAGTGGATGGACGTTCTTGCTGATAACTTAAC
>CALVEE010000052.1 GCA_944326495.1 Candidatus Gastranaerophilales bacterium
TAAATACTTTATATATATGTAAGAGATATTTAATAGAGAGAGTGAATAAAATGTTACAAACATACGATGCAATCGAAAGAAATAAAAAACCGGCAGGCAGCTTAGAAATCCCTGAAAACTTCCACACATATTATTTGAATAAACAAGACAGACAAATGAGATTTAACAACGGCGGCGACCCGATTTATGCTATTTTCGATAAAATCGACAACAGACCTCTTTCTAAAATCGCAAGAGATTTCGTAAGAGAATTAAAAGACGACTCTATCAGATTTATCTCTACTTTAGTTAAATAATCATTACTATCAGCATTAAGATTGCAGATATTATTGAAGAAATCCCGACAAAAATCCAAAATAGCGAAAATGAGCGTTTTTTGCTCTCCTGCTTCATTGTATAGGATTGTTTGAGAGGATTTTCTTTAGCTTTTAGAGTCTCATACTTTTCTTTAAGCGAAACAGTTTTTCCTGTTACTAAAAGTTCTATATCGTATTCTTTTTTCAAAATATTCTTGTTTGCTTTTTTATAAAAAACCGCAAAATTTACAGACGCTTCAAACGCTCTCTTGAGGCATTCAAGCGCTGCAATCCCGTCTTTTTTCACCTTTGAAGAATGAACAGATAAGTTGCCCTGTTTTTTTAAAAAATACAAATCATCAATAAACTCTTTTTCCGGAATACTTACGGCTTTATCCTTAAGTGTAGCAAGCATCTCATCAAAGTTTGTATCATGTTGGGGCTTAAGTATTGATTTGCACATCAGTTCCCCAAATCTTCTGGTCTGCCCCATACACTGCTCAAAAAATTCAGCCGTATACAGTTTTTCCGCCTCTGAAATTATTTCATATAAATCTTTATCAATCTTTTTTAAAAAATCAAAATTAGCCACCGGATTATTTTACCACAAACATACACTTTTTTTCTTCAAAAAGCGTGCTATAATATAATTAGAGCTATGAAATCAGTTAAAGAAATATCAGTAGAATCAAAAATTCTGAAAAGATTACAAAACAACCCTAACTGTCTTAAGCTTGTGCATTATTTGTTTGATGATGAAGAACTGCAGGAGATGCAGGATTACGCAAATAATGTATCAATCAAGCGTTTAGGCTATAATGACCACGGCCCTGTACATATGAGACAGGTGTGCGCTAATGCAATTAAAATGCTTAATATTCTTCATGAATGCGGAATTAAGACATCTTTAGAAAACGAAGAAATCGGAACATTTGAAGACAGCATGTGCGCAGTTATCTTAGCCGGCTTGATGCACGATTTAGGCATGATGATAGGAAGGCAGGGGCATGAAGAAATGTCTGTAATTCTAGCCAAACCCCTGATTGAAAGAGCTTTGATGCATGTATTTCCGGATAATCTCCATAAACGTGTAATTATCCGCTCAATCGTAATAGAGGCTATAATCGGGCATATGTCCTCAAGAAGAATTCATTCGACAGAAGCCGGAATTATACTTATTGCAGACGGCTGCGATATGACAAAAGGCCGTGCAAGAATTCCGCTTTCAATTAATACTACCCCCCGTGTCGGAGATATTCACAAATACTCTGCAAATGCTATTAATCGTATCAGAATTCAGCACGGTGAAAAGAAACCGATTAAGATATCTGTCGAAATGTCAGCAGACGTAGGCTTTTTCCAGATAGAAGAAGTATTGTTTGCCAAAATTGATGCAAGTCCTGCCAAACAGTATGTTGAGCTTTACGCCGGAGTAGAAGGCGAAGAGCCTAAGTGTTATCTTTAGATTGCCAAAAATGTTTTCTATGCACTTTATTCTTTAATTTTTCTTTTGCGAAATCAATTGCTTCAATTTCGGAATAAAATATCTTATCTTCACCGATTTGTTTAATAATTCCGTGAGTCTCAAGCTGTTTTTTGACTTCCGGACTCTTTAAAACAAGCTGGATTTTAACCTTTTGAGCCTGAAGTCTTATTATAATATCTTCAAGCGCAAAAATAGCCGAAATATCCAGCAGGTTTTCTGACGAATAATCAAGTATAAGAATTTTTGTTCCCCAGATATCTTCAAACTGTGATATCAACTGGGTTGCAGAGCCGAAAAAGAATTGTCCGTCAATATGCACAACCCTGATTTTGTGTTTGTAATCCTTATCAAGAAGTTTTTCGAGTTTTTCTATGTCTTTATCATAGACCGTTTTATGAACAAGTTTCGCACTGTCAGCAGTCCTTTTGGCATAAAGAAGAGCCGCGCAGGTAATACCGGCGCCGACTGCGACTATCAGGTTATAGAAAACAGTCAGTACAAATACAACCGCAAGAACATATAAATCATCCTTAGGCGCAAACTTAATAACCTTAAGCAGTTTCACATCAATAATATCGTACCCGATTTTAATCAAAATCCCTGCTAGTACTGCAAGCGGAATTTGGGCAACAAAGCCGGAGAGTTTGAATAAAAGAATTATTAAAATTATCGGATTAATAACAGCCGTGAGTTTTGTAGTTGAGCCTGTATTAATTGCAGCAACTGTTCTCATTGTCGCCGCAGAGCCCGGAAGCGAACCAGTGAGAGCACAGACCATATTTCCGATACCCTGGCCTAAAAGCATATTTTTTGAAGGGGTTTTTGTTTTTAAAAGAGAGTCCGCTACAAGCACAGTAAGCAGACTTTCTGCCGACAAAACAATTGCAAGCATTACAGCATAGCTAAAATATGTTATAACTTCATGCAAATGCGCCTTAGGTAAAGTTAAAGCCGGCAAGCCCACAGAGATTTCAGAAATCCTCTCTACATTCAATCCCATTTTTATTGAAATAAAAGTACAAATAACAAGCGCAATCGCTTGCGAGGGAATGATTTTATTAAATCGTTTCGGAATAGCAAACACTATCAAAAGCGTTAAAGCTCCGATAAATAAAGCCTGAAGATTTATATTATCCAGATTTTGAAACAGTGACGTAATACTGTTTATCGTATTTGACATTACAGGACAGCCGATAAGCGGATTTATCTGCATTATTATAATAATCACGCCGACACCGTTCATAAACCCTGAAATTACAGGATAGGGAACGTATTTAACAATAGCAGGAAGCGAGGTTAGGCTTAATATTATCTGCAAAATCCCTGCCATAAAAATTACGAGAATAACAGACGGAATATCAGCATTCAAAGCGTGCATAACAGAAGCTACAACAATCGTAACAGGCCCTGTAATCCCTGATACAAGCGGAACTTTAGCGCCTATTATTCCGGCAATAAAACATAAGATAATCGCGCCCCAGACACCAGCAGAAGCTCCAAAACCGGTTGCCACGCCGAACGCCAGAGCCTGCGGAAGAGCTACTATTGCTGAATTTAAAGAACCTAATATATCCCCTGCAAATATTTTTAATCTGGTTTTTATCATAAAATAATACTAGCATAAAAATTATACAGAAAATTTTTATGCTTTTATCAATTCACTTACTTCAATTTGACGTGTTAGTTTGATTGCTATATTATTTTTGTATTATGGAATATGATTTTAAACAAGCCGAAAAATTTTTAGAGAAACAGTTTGATGGAGTAAATGAAATCAGAGACTTTAACCAGAGAAAAGTCCTGAAAGCATTTTATGATAACAAAGTTGCTCCGGAGCATTTTTATACCGTATCCGGATACGGCCACGATGATTTGGGGCGCGAAGTTTTAGACAAAGTTTTTGCGCAGGTTTTCTGTGCGGAAAAAGCATTAGTCAGAATTCATTTTGCATCAGGCACGCATACTCTTGCCTGTGCTTTATTTGGAAATTTAAAGTATGGTGATAAACTCTTATCTGCAGCGGGTGAGCCGTATGATACCATGCAGGAAGTAATAGGTACTGCAGGAGATGAGGAAACCAAACGCGCATCACTTATCGGAAACGGAGTTTTATACGAAGAAGTTCCGCTCAAAAACGGAATGGAAATAGATTTTGAAAAATTGGAAAAAATGGTTGATGAAACCGTGACAATGGTTCTAATCCAGCGCTCTAAAGGATATTCGACAAGAAAATCGCTATCAATCGAAACTATTGAAAAAATCTGTCAGATTGTAAAATCTAAAAATCCGAATTGCATATGTTTTGTAGATAATTGTTACGGAGAATTCACCTGTACAAAAGAACCGCTTGAAGCCGGAGCAGACTTAATAGCAGGCTCTTTGATAAAAAACCCGGGCGGAGGAATAGTAGAAGCCGGAGGTTATATTGCGGGAAAGGAACTTCTTGTAGAGCGTTCGGCCAACCGTCTTACGGCGCCGGGAATAGGCTCCGAAGGCGGTGCGATGTTTAATCAGCACAGATTAATCTTTCAGGGGCTTTTTATGGCGCCATCTGTAGTTGCTGATGCCGTAAAAGGTGCGATACTCGCTTCAAAAGTTTTTGAAGATATCGGGTTCAATTCTGCTCCAAGGTATGATGAAAAGCGAACAGATATTATTCAAAATATAATTTTCGGCAAACCGGAGCATTTAGAGGAATTTTGCAGAACAATCCAGTCGCTGTCTCCTATAAATGGATATGTAACTCCTATACCTGAATATATTCCGGGCTATGAGGATAAAGTTATAATGGCAGGCGGAACATTTATTGAGGGTTCTACAATTGAATTATCCGCTGACGGCCCTATGCGGGAACCGTATGTAGCTTATATGCAGGGCGGTTTGAACTATGCACATGTAAAAATCTGCCTGGAAGAAATCGTTAAAAAATTATAGGCGGCTTTTTATATTTCTCCCTATGTATTTACCCCCTTTACAAAAAAAAATTATCATGTAGAATAGAGATGTAGCCGTTAATATATAGTTTATTTATGGTTATTTGACAAAAGAATATGGGGGTTTAGCTCAGCTGGTAGAGCACCTGCTTTGCACGCAGGGGGTCAGGAGTTCGAATCTCCTAACCTCCA
>CALVEE010000053.1 GCA_944326495.1 Candidatus Gastranaerophilales bacterium
AAAATTGCCTTTGTTGTTAAATAATGTTAAGATAAATTTGAGGAATTGTCGTTTTTCTGTAATTGTGTCAAACAGGAAATATTGAGAGGTAAATTATGTATACAATTAAAGAAGTTGCTGATAAAATAGGGGTTTCAGAACATACATTGCGTTTTTGGGCAAAAAGCGGTTTTTTTCCGTTCATTACAAGAAATAAGAATAATATAAGACAATTCTCCGAACAGGATTTGGAATGGGTAAGGATTGTAAAATGCCTTCGCGCTGTCGGAACCGAAAATAAACTTATTAAAAGATATATTGATTTATGTATTATCGGCGATTCAACCCTTAAAGAACGTTTTGAGATTATAAAACAGACAAAAGATAAAGCATATCAACAAATGGAAGAATTAAAAAAACAAATGGAAATGCTGGATTTTAAAGAGAGTTATTATCAAAATCTAATTAAAAATAATCTCGATGACAGCTGGAATCCTATGAATAAAAATAAAACCGAAGAATGCGCTATATAATTTGATTGTTTTGTACTTTTTATTGTTGTACACTTTCTTTTATGTTATCAGTAATTATACCGACAGTTCAAAAAAAATTAGAAGTTTTGAAGACTCTTGTTGGAATTTTGGAACAAGATTCTTCTGTAAGTGAGATTTTTATTATAAATAATAAGCCGGATATTCCCTTGAACTTAAGCGGCAGTAAGCTTAAAATATATACACCTGAGGAAAATCTTTACGTAAACCCGAGTTGGAATTTAGGAGTATCTAAAATTCAAAATGACATATTTGTTCTTATGAATGACGATTTACTGGTTTGTAATGATTTTTGTAAAACAATAGTTGAATCAGACGTTTTTAATAATGAAAAAACCGGTTTAGTTGGCGTATCACCAACGGCAATAAATCAGTTTGCTAATGTAGATTATATTGCTATTCCAGCTTTCCCGCAGATTTCAAAGCCTGAATTTAAACCTCTGAACAGGTACTTAGCAACCGGAGACTGGGGAGTTGCAATATTCGGCAGGAAACAGAATTATTATAAAATACCGGATGATTTGAAGATTATTTACGGTGATAATTATTTACTTTATCAAAATGTACAAAATAATAAACAAAACTTCTCTGTAGTAAATCTTCCTGTTAATCATATACACTCTTCATCAAGTGCAAGTCGCGAGTTTTCTTCTGTTGTAGTAAACGATATACGGAATTCTAAAAAATATTTTTATCCCGAATCCGTTAACTCTGCAGTGAAAGAGGAGGAGTATGAAATTGAGCATAAGGGTAATGTTTGTATAATAAGATTTTTACAAAATAAAGCATCTATGTGCTTAAAATATCGTGATGATAAAGGATTATATGAGGACAATATCATTAGCCGGCAGCTTTTAGCTTTAATGCCTAAACTTAGCCCGGACTTAGCCGCTAAGATAACCGCAAGTATTAAATCAGGCCGAAATAAATCTTGTTAAGTTCCGCAATATTCATAGCCCCTAATCTTTCAACCTCAAGCTCTGTTCTTTGAGAATCTTTTGCAGCTTCAAGCGGCTGAACTTTTAATTCCTGCTTCTGTTCAGCCTCCTGCTTAGCCTGAATTTTTTGCATTAATTCAATTTTTGCTTGTTCAAGCTTTGATTTATCAACAGATTTATTACCGCTCGGGGCAATTCCCAGTTTCATTAACTCCTGAAGAATTCTTAAATACTCGGGATCGCTGTGTGAACTAACTGCACTTATAGCTACTACCAATTTTTATACTCCTTGTCTCTGTATGTTTTGTAACGAGGTTATACTTATTTAATTCCACCATTTGTATGATTTATAACAATCAATCGTAAAAATCTTTACAAAAATTTACATATACTGTAAAATAGAATATATTACGTTAATATTTTGTTACAATTTAGCAAATAAATTTGTTTTGGGATTTTAAGTAAATTATAATGTTAAATGTAGCGCAAAATTTTAACCCAATATTAATTAGGAATTCGGATACTATGAAAAAACAATTAAGTTACTTAATCGCAGCGGTTTGCCTTTTGGTTGCAAATAAAGCATTTGCAGATCCGGGAGTAATGCTTCCTGCTCAGGTTCAGGCAGAAATGGGCGGATATAACCCGGGTGCTTATAATACAACCGAGCTGCAAAATATTAATCACTATCAGATTGACAAGAGTTATATTCAGTCTTTTGATGATGTAACAAAAGATGAGCAGATATATGACGCTTCTATTGAAGAAAATCAGGCTCGTGAGGGTATGTTATATAACCCGCACTTTTTACTTCAAAAAATAAATTTTGAAGGTAATACCAAAATCCCTTCTGAGGAGTTAGAAAAACTCGGTTTGGAAGTATTAGGCGAAGATATTTTCTTTGATGAATTATTGGAAGTATGCCAGAAAGTAACAAATTATTACCGTTCAAAAGGGTATTTGACCTCATATGCAACAGTTCCGCCGCAGAGAATAGTCGATGGTGTTGCAACTATTAAAATTATTGAAAGTAAAGTCGGCTCTCTTGATATTGAAGGCGAAAAATGGACAAGAGAATGGTACTTGAGACATATTATTATGGGAAAAGCAGGGCTTAGAGAAGGCGATGTATTTAACGCTAAAAACCTTCAAAGAGCAATGAAAGAAATTAACCGTGAAGATTATGTTCAGGTTCAGACAGAAGTAGAGCGTGAACCAGAGGGTGATGAAAATACTGCAATTACCTTGAATGTAAGAGACAGATTCCCGGTTAACCTGAATTTCTCATATGACGATTACGGCCGTTCTTATACCGGAGCTCAAAGAGTTTCATTCCTTGTCGGTATGGATAACTTAACAGGATTGGGCGATAAGATATATGGCGGTACAATTTTATCATCAGGCGCAACAGGCTGGATGGCAGGTTATTCACTTCCGGTATCATCCTATGGCACCAGATTATCGTTCGATTTTTCTGACTCACACGTTAGATTAGGCGGTCCTTATAAATCTCTGAATGTTAAAGGTAATGCTCAAAGTTACTTCTTTAAATTAACTCAGCCTTTAATTCAAACAGCTAAAACTGATTTGATTTTCTATACAGGTTATGATTATGTAAACGCAAATACTTCTGCCAATATTACAGGCAATCCGTTGCGATTATCAACATATAACTTGAACGTATGGCGTTCCGGCTTGTATGGTATGACAGATGATAATTACGGACGATGGATTGGTAATTTAGGCGTAGACTTCGGTATGGGCGGAGACGGCCACGGAGCAATACAGGATACAACATTCTTTAAAGTTACTGCCGGCGCAACCCGTGTTCAAAGATTATTCGGAAGAAGTATGGGTATTGTAAGAGTAGGCGGTCAGTATTCACCAAACAAACTGTTCGCAGCTGAACAAATGCAAATGGGCGGGCCTTATACATTAAGAGGCTATCAGCCGGCTGAGTTAATCGGTGACTATGGTGTAACAGGTACTGTTGAATACCGTTTCCCAATCCCATTCTTAGATAGATTGTGGCCAAAAGTAGATGAAAGACTTAGACTTGCTGTATTCTACGATTGGGGCTGGTTAGGTGAAAACGGCAATATCTATAATTACCCGCAGACATTCTTGCATTCAGTCGGTTTCGGTACTTATATTAACTTTACTGACTGGCTGACTGCCCAAATCGGTGTAGGCTTCCCGCTCGGTCGTTCGTATGACGAAAATACCGCAAGATTTTACTTTAGTGTAAACTCTGATTTGGATAGACTGATACCGCTCAGAAATCCGGAGAAACTTTAGTTTAATTCAAGTCCGATATTTAATTATCGGACTTATTTTTTCAATTCTAATTCACAGCACATCTGACAGGCGCCGAAAGTGCCGCCGGAAGCTTTTAGATTCTTGCGGAAACAGCAGTAATGCGGTGCATTGAAGAGTTCTTTAAGTGATTTTTCTTTTACATTGCCGATTTTTTGCGAAAGGCAGGGATAAACATAACCCTCCGGATTTATCATCATATTGTTGTAAGGATACGTACATGGTTTATAAATCTCACTTAGAGGCGTTTTAGGCGGAGTCTGGAAAAATTTTTCTATAGAGAGAAGCGGATTTGATGAATATTCAAATTTTGGAGAAAATCTGATTTTCGTTTTACCCCTAATACTCTCTATTTCACGATAAACTGATTTAAAGTGTTCCATATCAAAATATTGTTCTATCGGATAATTTGCCGTAAATTCAGAGATAAAACTTTCCTGGAGTATTGAATTCTGTTTCCAATGATTATTTCTTAAGAATGATATTGAAAAAAATTCAAATCCCATATTATTACATAGCTTGTATAACTTTAACAGATCATCAAGATTGTTTTCAAGAACAATAGTTTTAATATCAATCATCTGATTTTTCTTTTGCGATTTTAAATTCTCCAGATTAGAAACTATTTTATCAAAAATTCCATCTTTGCCTCTATTTTTATCGTGGTTACTCCCATATCCGTCGAGTGATACAGATAAAAGCAGAAGCTTATATTTAATAAATGCTTTAATTATATCGTCATTAATCAGGATTCCGTTTGATACGACGTGAACTTTGTTCAAAATTTTTTTAGATGTATAAGCAAATATATCGATAAAATCATTTCTTAAAAGCGGTTCTCCGCCGACAAGTGTTGCAATTGAATAGAATGGAAGCTGGTCAATAACTTTTTTCCATTCATCCGTTGTTAATTCTTCTTTCTTTCTTTCTTTGCCAAGATAACAATAAGGGCAATTTAGATTGCATCTGTATGTGAGTTCAAGAAAGTATCGAAAAGGTATTTTTGCTCTCCCGTATTTATCATTGTATGAAAGTGATGTATAAAAATTTCTTGCCCGGTCAAACAAGCTGGAATAATTCATAAATCCCCCAATGTCTTTACTACTTATATTAGCATAAAGTTTAATGATTGTTTACGCGTGTAGGTTTAATATAATAAAGAATCCTCATCGCTCAAACTTTCCTCTCTTTTTTCTAAGAGAGGTTTCTTTTTATCAAGCTGAATTATTTCTATTCAGCCATTTTACTTGTTATGTACGTAATATATTGCCTGCAGGCATCTTGTCCAGCCTCACAGATAAATTACGAACCCCCTCCCTTATGAGGGAGGGCTGGGGTGGGTGATAACAAACCTTGTACCAAACAAGGCTTACGCCTTTAACGCAAACTCTAAACGGGCTGGCACCCACCCCAGCCATGTCTTGGAGTTGCGCCAAGTTGTAAATATTTCTCTTGACGTTTTAATAAAAAAGAGTATAATAAGAATTCCAAGGAGGAATGTGTATGAGTCTCATGAATATTCCGGCTTTTAAAAACCAACAACAGACATTGATAAAAAAGAGTTTATCAGATATTTATACTCACGAGCGTGCGCATAAAGCCAAAGGCGGTTCCCTGACCGGCCCTATTGTGATTGATTGGAAAAACGGAATTCCAACCGGCGGTCATGTTTCAATCAGCATGCCGAAACTTAATCCCAAAAACCCGCAGAGAACAATCGATAACGCCCAGACCGTAATCAACTCTGCTCTGGCTCCGGCTGATCCTTCAAGTCAGGATTATAAAGTCGCAAATCAGGCAAAATCAGTTAAAGCACAAGCTCAAAGATTACAAAACAATAAGAGGTTAGATTATTATGCTTAAATTTTTATATATTCTTTTTAACAGCTTTAGAGCGCAAATCCCTGTGAAATGTTATTGCGAAGCGGTGAGCTTCATCCCGGATTCGCTGGATTAAATAAAGGGCATTGGAATTCCTCGGAAGAAGAATGGAATTTGATTGACCCGGAAGAAAAACTTCTTCCTCTCTTTTAGCGAGAGAAACAAAGTCAATCCCGTCTTTACCCGTCTTTATTCCCATATCCTGCACTATCTGCATGACGCTTGAAAGCTGGCCTTTTCCGCCGTCTATTATAATTAAATCCGGCTTTTCCCAGTTTTTTTCTCCCAAGCGCGCAAGCCGGCGCGAGAGAACTTCTTTCATTGATAAAAAGTCATCAGGCTTGCCTTCTGTTGTTTTGATTTTAAATTTCCGATAAGCCGATTTCTTCGGAAGCCCGTTTTGAAATACTACCATTGAAGCTACAGTATTCGTACCCTGGATATGCGATATATCGTAGCATTCAATCCTGTTAGGGAAATTAGTCAGATGAAGTTTTTCTGCTAAGTATGACCCTACTTCATTAAAATCATCTCTAATCTGCGCCATCTTTTTTAATCTGGCGTTATCGAGAAGGTTTTGGGCATTTTTACGTGCAAGTTCTGCAAGCTCTTTATATTTGCCTCTGCCGTAACTTATTGTAATTTTTTTACCGGATAAAACCTTCAGCCAATCCTGATAAAGTTCTTTTTCTCCAACTGCCTCCAAATCCGGTGAAATAATCCTGTCCGGATACTCAAGTTTAAGGTTCGTGTAATATTCACGGAAAAAAGTCTCAAAATATTCTGTCTTATCTACATTATCAACAAAATAAGAAAAATCTTTTTTATCAATCAGCCTTCCTTCACGTATCATCATAATTACAACCGCTAAAATGCCATCCTCATAAAGAACAGAAATAATATCCTCATTAAGCTTAGTATTTTCATAAACGACTTTTTGCCTCTCAAGCGTTTTTTGCAAATCCAGATAACTGTCGCGCATTTTAGCGGCTTTTTCAAACTGTTCAGCTTCGGCATATTTTTGCATCTGTGCTTGTATTTGCTTTAAAAGTTCAGTTTGTTTACCGCTCAAAAATAATTCCACCTGATGAATAAGTTTCTGATACTCCCCGGGGGTAACTTTACCCTGACAGGGCGCAAGACATTTGCCTATGTGATAATACAGGCAGGGACGGTTCGAAAATTTTGGAGTTTTACACTGTTTTAACGGAAAAAGCCGCTTTAAAAAATCCAAAGTGGCATACATTGCACCGACATCCGTATAAGGCCCGTAAAACCTTCCCTTATCCGGATTTAAATTCTTTTTCCTCACAACCTGAATTCGCGGAAAATCTTCATCAGTTATCAGGAAATAAGGATATTTTTTATCGTCTTTTAGAAGAATATTATATCTGGGCTTGTGCTTTTTGATTAAGTGCGACTCAAGAATTAAAGCCTCTACTTCGGAATCGGTTATAATATATTCAAGTTTTTCAATCTGTGAAACAAGAACATTCGTTTTTACACTGTCATGCTGCTTATGAAAATAGCTGTAAACCCTTCTTTTCAGGTTTTTAGCCTTACCGACGTAAATTATTTCACCCTCTTTATCGTAATAAAGATAGCATCCGGGCTGTGACGGAACAAGTTTAATTGTTTCTTGCAAAGCTTCGTTCATAATAATATTATACATTAAAACGGGCGGACGATTTTCAATCGTCCGCCCGTCATAAATTTTTACCCGCAAAACCTATTCTTTAGTAAATTCTGCATCAATTACATCATCGTCTTTTTTATCTGATGCTGATTCAGAACCCGCTGAATTTGCTTCGCTTTGAGCATCTCCGCCTTCTTTTTGAACAGCTTCGTATGCTTTTTGTGAAATTGCAAACATTGTCTGCTGCAGCTCTTCTGATAATTTCTTCAATTCATCAACAGGTTTATTTTCATCCAAAGCCTTTTGAAGAGCTTCTCTGTGTTCTGTTAATTTCTTAACATCTTCATCAGAAATCTTGCCTTCAAAATCTTTTACAATTCTTTCAGAAGATGCGATTAGGGAATTAGCATTATTCTTAATTTCTGCTTCTTCTTTCTTTCTCTTATCTTCTGATGCGTTAGCTTCTGCTTCTTTAACCATTTTATCAATATCAGCTTCTGATAAGTTAGAAGAGTTTGTAATCGTAATCTTTTGTTCTTTATTAGTAGCCTTATCTTTAGCAGAAACATTAACAATACCGTTAGCATCGATATCAAATGTAACTTCGATTTGCGGAACACCGCGCATAGCAGGGGCAATACCTTCGAGTCTGAACATACCTAATGATTTGTTATCAGAAGCCATCGGTCTTTCACCTTGAAGCACATTAATATCTACAGCAGTCTGATTGTTTTCAGCTGTTGAGAATACCTGTGATTTGCTTACAGGAATAGTTGTGTTACGAGGTACAAGCGGAGTCATAACGCCGCCTAATGTTTCGATACCCAATGTAAGCGGAGTTACATCAAGAAGAACGATATCTTTAACTTCGCCTGCGAGTACACCCGCCTGAACTGCAGCACCAACAGCTACTACTTCATCAGGGTTAACTGATTGGTTAGGATCTTTGCCTGTATATGCTTTTACTAACTGCTGAACAGCAGGAATACGGGTTGAACCGCCGACTAGAACAACTTCATTAATATCATTCTTGCTTAAACCTGCATCTGAAAGAGCCTGCTCAACAGGTTTTTTACATCTTTCAAGCAAGTCGTGTGATAATTCTTCAAACTTAGCTCTGGTTAATGTAAGCTCCAGATGTTTTGGCCCGTTAGCGTCAGCCGTAATATAAGGCAGGTTAATTGTTGTTTCAAATACTGATGATAATTCGCATTTAGCTTTTTCAGC
>CALVEE010000054.1 GCA_944326495.1 Candidatus Gastranaerophilales bacterium
TCTAAAACTAACTGTATATTTTCTTCTACGGTAAGTTTTCTGAAAATAGAATTTTCCTGCGGTAAGTATCCGATACCGGCTTTTGCCCTTAAGTTCATTGGCCAGGTTGTAATTTCTTTATCATCAATATAAACAGAACCCGTATTAGGTTTTACAAGTCCTACAATCATATAAAAAGTTGTAGTCTTCCCGGCTCCGTTTGGGCCTAAAAGACAGACAACTTCACCTTTATCCATATAAAAAGTAACATCGTTAACTACGCTTCTGTCACCATAAATCTTAATTAAATTTTTCGCTTCTATCCTCATCTTTGCTCCCCGAAACAGTATATCTTATATGATACAACAAAATAAGCCCGGAATAAATTGTAAACTTTTGTAACAAAAATTCTTTAAAAAAGGCAATTTTACCAGCCAGAGATACTTTATTAATATGTAAGGTTAAAAAAGGTTAATAATTTGTAGGAGGTATCTAACGATGTTAGGTTACGGCATATCAGGAATAAGTCCATATACAAGCCCTTTAGGAATGTACGGTCTTGGCGGATACGGGGCATATAGTTCATATTATAATCCTGCAATGATGGGCATGGGTATGGGAATGCTCGGCGGATATTACAATCCTACTTTTATGGCCGGTCAAATGCAACAGGTTGAAAAATCAATGTTAAATCATACAAGTGCAATGCACGAGATGATGCTTAATAATGAGACAAGAGCTTTCACTGCGCAAGATAGAGCTTTGTTTGAAAAAGCAATGGTAGATGCCGGAGTAAATAAAGGTATTCAGAATTTAGCAGATAAAGTTATAGAAGGTGATCAAGACGGGATCTGCGAAGAATTTGATGCTTTAAAACATACACTGTATACAAAGTACAGTGATTACTTCAAGGCAAACAGCGATAAACTGGATCCGCGTGACAGCGTTACAAACTGGATTGAAATTCTATACAGCCAGATTGTCTCGAAACAAAGAGGTGAGGTTGTCGATCTTAGAAGTGACATAAGAAAATACGGTCAGACTCCTTTTGAGCATGGTTTCTGGAAAAATGTTCACGGTAGAGATTACCAAGAAAAATACACAGAAGAAACATTCAACTATCTGTTTGATACAAGAATTGATAACAAAGCCGGAAAAGACAGAATGGAAAGTTATGGTGCTGCAGCAGCAAAAGTTACAGAAGCAGGTCTTGCAGGATTAACAGGTGCTGCTGCATTCAAACTTATACCTGGTCTGAAAAAATTACCTAAAGCCGGCTGGATAGGTGCTATCGCATTAGCAATCGGTGACTTAATGTGGCAAAGTTCAAGAGCATAAAGTAATCCCCTCCTATTAATCTTATATATGAGTCCGGTTTAAGAATAAACCGGACTTTTTGATTATGTAAAATCTTGACATCTAATCTTGATATTCTATTATAGTAACTATAGTGGGGCGTCGCCAAGTGGTAAGGCAGCTGGTTTTGGTCCAGCCATCCCGGAGGTTCGAATCCTTCCGCCCCAGAATTTATAGAATTAAGAATTGAGTACCCTCTGGATTTGTATCAGAGGGTTTTAATTTTTATTAAATACTTATTCTTATTCCAAATAACAGAGCAATACCGTTTCGACCTCCATTTCTTATCATTCCTTCTATAAATCCTGTTAATCTGTCGCCCCAGCGTTTTTGAACGCCAAGTCCGTATTCTACAAATGGTTTAACAGAAAGAGATGGTATATAAACATCATTAGCTTGAAAATTAGTGCGGTCTATTAAATTCCAAACCATTGATACTGAAATATACGGCTGCAGGTAATTCTTAAAATTTCCGATAATTTTTATCTGCGGCTCTATATGGATTGCATGCAGCGGCTCGGCGTTTATTGAGACATTATAATCTGTTTTATAGTTAAAAGTATTAATAAAGCTGTATGACATTAAAAAACTTGGCTGGAGTATAAGTTTTCGGTTTAAAATCTCCCAATTATACCCTGTTTTTTCCGCAATACCGGTATTAAACATTACAAAATCCTGACTGCCGAATTTTGTCGAGGCTTCTGCTGCGTTAGCACCTGCGTTTGCAGTCCAGATTGTAAAGAAATTCCCTTTATAAAAAGCGGCATCAATACCTGCTAAGCCTCCGTTATTATAAATACCGTTCCCGCTAAATGTTTGATGCGAACCGTTATATGAAACATAAGCTCCATATAGAGAATACCAGCCGCGCTTTAATGCTTGAATTTCGCTTTTGCCTCCGAGAATTGTACCATAACTTACATTAGAAACATTCTCCCCGCCTTTTAATTGTACATTTTCAAAAAGTGCGTAAGGCTTAAACCAGACACCTTTTTGTTCTTCCGGCATGATTAAAGGGGTAAATTTAAACATCTTGTCCGCACTTGCTATTTTATTTTTCGTTGTATAGCCTGTTTTTATATCCAGAGGAGCTATCATTACCATATCAAGATTAGAAAAAACTCGTTTATAAGTGTCTATCTGGGTCAGATATCCTGCAATTTGCGCTGATACTGCCGGTATAAAAACTGAAGAATTAAAGCCGTCTCTTGAAAAATTAATATTTCCGTCTGAAGAGCTGTAGCTTGTCCTGTAATCATAAATAGGAGTCTCTATTGTTTGCGGATTATAACGGACATAATCTTTCAATACGGAATTAGCAAAAGGTATTGAAAGATTTGCTGCAGACGGTGTTCCTTTAAAATCAAGCGGAGCAAGCGTTAATACTCCGCTGCCGTTTATAGACTCTGCATTAATTCTATCCATACTGCCGGTATTTAAATCAATATCCGCAAATATATTTGAAGTTCCGTTTAATGTCAGATTGCCAAAATTTATATTATTTATCTCACCATTTTTCATGTTGAAACTTGTATTATTATAAAAAGCCGTATTTTGCGCACTAAAATAACTGCTTCCGCTAAGCAGATTAACACTTCCTTCCTGTAAATTAAAAATTCCTGTATATTCACTATTTTCACCGCCTAAATTTAAAACTCCTGCTCCGGTTTTATTAATAGTTCCAAGCCCTGCAATTCCGCTTAAAATATTAGTAGTACCGCTGCCGGCAAAATTTATTATGCCGGTAGAATAATTATAAATATCATTTTTTTCACTATCATTTGCGTAATTATTTTGGAAAGTACTGTTTTCGATATTAACCGTTCCTTCATTTGCAATCCCTCCGCCTTCGGAATATCCGGATGCGGAATTTATCCTGTTGTTTTCTATAAGTGAATTTTTAATAACAGCAGTTGCCCCAGAAGCGTTATATAAAGCTCCGCCATCCCCATAGAAATCTGCAGTAACGGAGTTAGCGCTTAAAGCTGAATTATCAATAGTAAGATTTCCGCTGTTATACATAGCTCCGCCGCGCACAAATGATTGTCTGTCGCCGGTGCTGGAATTATTTGTTATGGTCGAATTTGTAAAAGCTGCATTTCCGGTATTGTAAATTACACCGCCATATGAAGCCAGACTATCATTTCCTATAGTCTGATTATTATCAAAAATAGAATTGTTTACCTGCAATTCTCCTGTATTATATATAGCTCCGCCTGTCGGAAGGACACTTCCTTCCGAGTAATTATTCCTGAATATGGAATTATTAATTGTCATAATAGTTGGTGTTGCAGATGTTGTATCATTTGCAACTGCTCCGCCATAGGAACTTGCACCGCTTGTATAATTATTTTCAAACAACGCATTATTAATACTTATATTTCCACCGTCAACATTATAAATAGCCCCGCCGCTTCCAAGATTTAAACCGTTTGCATTTACAAAATTTTCATTAAATGCAGAATTTGTAATACTTAGAGAACCGCCGTCATTATATATTGCACCGGCATAACTGTAACCGCCATATCTTTGACCGCGGCAGCTCCTTACTTCTACCTGATTAAAACCGGTTTCCCTGTTAAATGTAAATCCGCTGAATAAGTTATTCCCGTCAAGAGAATAATTATTACCTTCAAAAATGATATTTAAACCTTCAAAATACGTTCCCACCGAGGCATCTGAATTTAAGTTATCTGTAAAAGTCAAAATATCGCCGCTTCGGGGATTTGAATTTATAAGTTCCGAAAAATCATTTATATAAATGTCTGCAGCATATAGTTTCTGAACAAAAGCAAACACTAAAATTATTAAAATAGCATATTTATAAATTTGCATATAATAATATTAGCTATTAAACTATTATCATCTATTCATCAGTCAGGGAATATTTTATTTTTAACTTGACTTAGAGCTGCTATCAAGTTGTAAAATTTTTATAATATAGTTAAAATATTTGAGGGAAGGTAATTAGGAGAGCGGATTATGAAACGCAGAGAGTTTATTATAAATTCGGCTTTAGCTGTAGGCGGGACAGCGCTGCTTGCAGGATGCGGAAAAAAAGAGGTTAAAAAAGCTAAAGGGCAGGTTGTCAGAAGAAAATTTGATAATACAACAATGCCTCTGATTGCATTAGGCTGTATGCGGCTTCCTATGCGAGATGGCAAAATCGATATGGTTGAATTGGACAAAATGGTTGAATACGCAATGGCGCACGGAGCTAATTATTTTGATACAGCTTATATGTACGTTGACGGCAAGTCTGAAAACGCAATCGGCGAAGTTTTAAAGAAATATCCCAGAGAAAGTTTTATTTTAACCGACAAAAACCCTGCTTATTTAGTTAATTCTCCATCAGATGTGCATAAACTTTTTAATGAACAGCTAAAAAAATGCCAGGTCGAATATTTTGATAATTACATGGTTCATAATATCAACAAAAATACAATTCGTAATTACCGCGATAATGATATGTACGGAGAACTTCTAAAACTCAAAAAAGAAGGCAAAATCAAGCATTTAGGCTTCTCTTTCCATGGTGACCCTAAAATGTTAAGAGAAGTCATAAGCGAACACAAATGGGATTTCTGCCAGCTGCAGCTTAATTATCTTGACTGGGAAGTAGTTAATGCTGATGAGCTTTATCAGATTGCAGATGAAGCCGGTGTTCCGGTTATTGTTATGGAGCCTTTACGAGGCGGGGTTTTGTGTAACCTTCCGGAAAAAGCAGCAAATCACCTTAAGGAAAAATGTCCGAATGATACGCAGGCTTCTTTCGGGCTAAGATGGATTGCGGGTAAAGAGCGGGTATTTACAATTCTTAGCGGTATGAGTAACCTGCAGCAGCTTAAGGAAAATGTCGATACATTTGTTAATTATAGAGAAATAACTCCGGAAGAGGAAAAAGTCGGACAGGAGCTTGCGCATATTATACAATCCGGCGGTGCAATAAGCTGTACTGCTTGCAGATACTGTATGGAAGTCTGCCCGAGAGGCATAAATATTCCTGCAATTTTCGGTTTATATAACATGTATAAAGGAAGTACGGCAGCTAATGCAGCGTTTATGTTTGTATATAATTATAATGCTTTAAAAGAAGAACAAAGAGCAGACAAATGTATAGAGTGCAGGCTTTGTATAAAAAATTGTCCGCAGGATTTACAAATCCCAAAACTCTTAAAGGAAGTCGATAAAACTGTTAAAGAAGTCGAAAAGGGTATGGCATAATAAAATGAAAAATGCTTATAAAATCAGACTCGCTTTAGCACTTTTAATATTCATTCTTACGATTTTGGGATTTGCAGGGATTTATCCTGCAAAAGTTTCGGATTTGCAGTTTGCTCCGCTTATTCAGAGAGTATTTATTGATTTTTCTGTAATTGCTCTTATGTTGCTTGCAGTTGTAGTATTGTTAACGATTTTATTTGGCAGGTTTTACTGTTCACTTATTTGTCCGTTCGGAATTTTGCAAGAAATCGGGGCATTTGTTTTAAGAATAAAAAAGAAAAATTCCTACACTCTGAATTACCCTGCAAAATATTTTATCTCAGCGGTTGTGTTTGGAGCTTTAGCAGGAGGAAGCGCTGTTTTACTAAGATATATAGAACCATATACATATTTTGGCTCGGCTCTTACTTTATCGATAGTTGGAATTGTGGCTTTTGTTACGGTTTTAGTAATAGTTTTCCTTAAAAACCGATTCTTTTGTACAAATATATGTCCTGTGGGAGCTATTTTGGGACTTTTATCTAAAATATCATTGAATAAATTATATATTTCAGACTCCTGCGTATCTTGCGGAATGTGCGGGAAAAGCTGCCCTGCAGGGTGTATTGATTATAAAAATAAAACGATTGATAATGAAACCTGTCTTAAATGCTTAAAATGTCTTGAAGTTTGCCCAAAAGGCGGAATTAAGTTTGGGATAAAACCGCAAAAATTTAGTTTAAAAAGACGTGAACTTTTGGTTTCAGCCGGTGCGCTTGCTCTTTTCGGATTAATGATAAAAGCCGGAATTGAGATTAAAGATAAGATTGCGGAAAAATTTAAGGATATAATTTTACCTCCGGGAGCAGGAAGCGAAGAGCGGTTTGTTAATAAATGCCTTAATTGTAATTTATGTGTAAATAATTGCCCGAATAAGATTATTGTAAAAGCGGATAAGGATTTTTCAGCCGTTCATCTGGATTATACCAGAGGCGCCTGCGACAAGAATTGCGCAAAGTGCGGAGAAGTTTGCCCCTCCGGCGCAATTAAGAGATTAAAATTAGAAGATAAGCAAAAAACAAGAATCGGCATGGCAATGATTAAAGCTGATGTCTGTATGAAATGCGGATTATGCTCTGAAGCTTGTCCTTATGGCGCAATAACTTTTAGCAAAGGAAAAGCGCCGGAATTTAATGCTTCAAAGTGTGTAGGATGCGGAGCCTGCAAAAATGCCTGCAAATCAGGTGCGATAGAGATTTTTGCAGTAAAAGAACAAAGTATAATATAAAAAGAAAGGAGACAGAAATGTCATTAGGAATAACTGAAATTACTTTAATACTGGTCGTAATACTACTTTTATTCGGCGGGAAGAGAATTCCGGAACTTGCAAGAGCTTTAGGAAGAGCATCTTATGAATTCAAAAAAGCCAAAGATGTTATCAAAAAAGAGACAGACGAACTTAAAGGCGCAATAGAAGATGTGCAGGAAAAGCCGGAAGAATACCAGCCTAAAGATGTATAGTTATGAATGATAATAACGATGAAAGCATAATAGCACACCTTGAGGCTTTGAGAGAAACTCTTTTGAAATGCATTACATCACTGGCTGTAATGCTTGTTCCTATGCTTTTTTTAGCACCTAAATGTCTTGATTTGTTTATTAAATTTTTAACAAAAGACACAAATCTGGTTTTGAACTATTTTTCGCCTGCGGAAGTTTTTCTTATCCAGATAAAGTTTGCGCTTGTTCTTGATTTGGTTATTTGTTTTCCGTATATAGCAAAACAGGTTTGGAGTTTCTTTGTACCTGCGCTTTACGAAAACGAAAAGAAGTTTATAACCTCAATTGTTCTGACTTCTAGCAGCTTGTTTATTCTTGGGGTTATTTTCTGTCTGTTTGTAATGCTTCCGCTTGTAATAAGATTTGGATTGAGTTTTATCACAGCTAACATTCACGCAATGTGGGGAATTACAAATATGATAAATATGTCATTGTGGATGTCAGTAGCGTTCGGCATAATGTTTCAATTCCCGTTAATTACATACTCTCTTATAAAGCATAATATTGTATCATATGAAACCTTTAGCGATAAACGTCCGTATGTAATTGTAATCCTTTTAATACTAGCAGCAATCTTTACACCGCCGGATGTTTTAAGCCAGTTAATTTTATTTACCCCGACATACCTCTTGTTTGAGCTCGGACTTTTGTGCGCTAAATTTAAGCAAAAAACTTGACTGATAGCGGCTCTTATGATGTAAAATAGTTTTATGGATAAATATATAGACTTGGATTTTGCAAAACTTGATATTGAAAGGCAGAAGCGCAGAGGGTGTTCGGAAGCTGTTTTTTGTGAGTGCAAAACGACAGAACAGTTAGTAAAAATTTTTTCGGAGTTTAATAAGCAGGGACAAAATGTCTTAGGGACACATGCTTCTAAAGAACAGGCAGAAGCTTTGCAAGAAGAGTTTAAAGAGATTAAATATAATCGAGAGGCTGGAACTATAACTCTTATTAATAAGCCTATAGAAAAAATCGGCGAAGTCGCAATTTGTACCGGAGGAACCGGAGATATTCCGGTTGCGGAAGAAGCAGCCGAAACTGCAATGTTTTACGGCAGCAATGTCTCTAAATATTATGATATCGGTGTTGCCGGTATCCACAGGCTTTTTGACAAAATTGATAATATAAGAAAAGCTAATGTAATTATTGCAGCTGCCGGCATGGAAGGAGCCTTAGGCGGAATTATTACGGGGCTTGTTGATATTCCTGTGATTGCAGTCCCGACTTCCGTTGGATACGGAACTTCACTAAAAGGAGTCTCCGCTCTTCTTACAATGCTTAATTCATGCGCGGAAGGTATGACTGTTGTAAACATTGATAACGGATTTAATGCAGGCTACAGCGCTGCACAGATTAACAGAAAAATTACGGGAAGGTAAGAAATATGGATTTATATTTTGAATGCAAATCAGGAATTTCAGGTGATATGTCAGTAGGAGCCCTGCTGGACTTAGGTGCGTCAAAAGAAAAACTTGATAGAGCTTTAAGTTCAATGAAGCTGGAAAATGAATTTCAATATGAAATTACAAAGAAATCAATAAACTCAATTATGACAACAGATTTTAATGTTATTTTACCAAACACACATCACCATCATCACGAACACCGAAATCTTTTGGATGTGAATAAAATTATTGATAAATCTGATATGAGTGAAAAAGCAAAAGAGCTTGCGAAAAAGATTTTTAAAATTGTAGCGGAAGCAGAAGCCGAAGTCCACGGAAAAGACGTAAATGAGATACATTTTCACGAAGTCGGCGCAATTGATTCAATTGCGGATATAGTTAGTTTTGCAGTTTTATTTGATGATATTAATCCGGAAAAAGTATATTTTTCTACTTTAACGGAAGGACAGGGGTATGTTGAATGCGCCCACGGGCGCTTACCGGTTCCGGCTCCTGCTGTTTGCAAAATTGCCGAAAAATATAAACTGCCAATGCGTTTTACGGATAATGACGGAGAAATGGTTACCCCGACAGGTGCCGCAATAGCCGCCTCGCTTTATACGGGAGAAAAACTTCCGGAAGAATTTATAATCAATAAAACCGGATATGGCGCAGGGAAAAGACCCTACAAAAGTCCGATTTTAAGAGTTATGTTAATAAATGAGAAAGGAGAATAATTATGCATTTAGGAAACGGAATTATTTGTCCTGTTACTGGAATTCCAATGCTTGCTTTAGCCGGAGTAACAGCATTTTATGCTTATAAAAAAGCAAAGAAAGAGTTTACTAAGGATAAAATTTTACCCGCTGTAAACTTAACAGCTTTAGTTTTTGGCTTGCAGATGATAAATTTTGCAATCCCTCAAACCGGCTCTAGCGGTCATATTGTGGGCGCAATCCTGCTGGCAGCGCTTTTAGGACCATACACAGCGTTTCTTGCAATGTGCGCAATACTTCTTGTTCAGGCGGTATTCTTCGCTGACGGCGGCCTCTTGGCTTTAGGATGTAATATTTTTAATATGGGATTTCTTGCCTGTTTTGCAGCTTATCCCCTCTTGTACAAACCACTTGCCGAAAGAAAAAGAATGTTTTCAGGAGCTTTAATTGCTTCTGTTGCAGCTCTTCAATTAGGTTCAATAGCCGTTGTCGCAGAAGGTGCTTTATCCGGTTCTATTGCAGGAAGATTAGGAGATTTTACACTTTTAATGCAGGGAATTCATCTTCCGATTGGAATTATTGAGGGTACTGTAACCGGTGCAATTATTATTGCCGCTAAATTTGTTGATATAAAGAAATTTTCTTATTCAATGGGCGCTCTTGCACTTGTTTTAGCAGGAATAATTTCCAATTTCGCATCTCAAATGCCTGACGGTCTGGAATGGTCGCTGCTGAATATATCCAATTCCGTAGTTGAGCAGACTCAAGGTGTAATTTATACCGTATCAGAAGCTTTACAAGCTAAGACTGCAATTTTAGCCAATATGCCGTTTACATCAGGCAGTATTGCAGGGTTATTCGCGGTTGCAGCTTTAATGTATCTCACTTGTTCTAATTTGTGCAAGGCAGAAGAGAATGCATAATAAATTAGAGAGTTTAAAAACTTATCTTAAGGAAAAGCAAGGACTGCTCCTTGCTTTTTCCGGCGGAATTGACAGCACAATGCTTCTTTATTTATGCAAAGATTTAAATATAACTGCAGTTACCTTTAAATCTGTATTCCAAACAGAAGAAGAAATCAGTTTAACAAAAGAGCTTTGCAAAAAATATAATGTTAAGCAGGAAATAATTGATTTTTTCCCCCTTGAAGATGAATTAATACGCAATAACCCCAAAGACCGCTGCTATCTGTGCAAAAAGATGATGTTTACAAAAATCAGGTCAAAATATCCTGATAAAACAATTATTGACGGCACAAATTTTGATGATTTAAGCAGTTTCCGCCCGGGATTAGAAGCTCTTAAGGAACTTAAAATTATATCACCGCTGGCAGAACATAAAATTACAAAAGCAGAAATAAGAGAGTTTGCAAGAGATTTGGATTTACCAAACCATAATAAGCCTTCAACCCCCTGTCTTGCAACAAGATTTCCTTATAACACAATTCTTGCGGAACAAGAGTTACGGAAAGTTGAAGCAGGAGAAGCGGTATTAAAAACCGCAGGTTTTGACGATGTACGTCTGCGGCTTCACGGTGATATTGCAAGAATTGAGCTTCCGAAATCAGAATTTAACAAAATAATCAATGATGAAAAAATCTTAAACAAACTTAAATCTCTCGGTATACGCTATATAACGCTTGATTTGGAAGGTCTTAGGCGCGGAAGCATGGATTAATTGTGCATTACGCGTTTTCTTGTTATAATCAGGATTACCCCTGTAAGAACAGCAATTATACCTGCAATAATCCTTAAGGTAAGTTCTTCATGAAAAACGAGAACTCCTATTATAATAGCGGTTATCGGTTCCAGCGAACCCAGTATGGCAGCTGTTGTTGAGCCTATAAGTTTTATTGAGATTGTAATTGTCTCTATAGAAATTATTGTCGGGAAAAGAGCAAGAGCGAATGCACAGCACCATAGAAACGGAGTATTCAGAGGCTGCAGGTTATTACAAAATTTGAGGTTTACAATATAAACAAGCAGACCGAAGAGCATTACGTAAAAACTCATCTTCGCACCGTTCATATGCTTTACCGGTTTGATATTTTTTACCCCTACAATATAGAGTGCATATAAAAGCGCCGAGCTTAATACCCATAAAATACCCTTTATGTTTAATACAGCCTCTCCTTTACCGTGATATAAAAGCAAAATCCCCGATAAGATTAAGCAGGTAGAAAAAATAAATGTTTTTGTAATCTTCTCTTTATAAAAAACTGCCATTATAAACGCTACAATAACCGGATAAATGAAAAGTATTGTGCAGGCAATTCCGGCTTCTATATATTGAAAAGCTATAAATAAAGTTAAAGACGAGAGTGAAAAAAATATGCCTAAGATAAAAAGCGGTAAAATTTCATTTTTTGAAATTTTAAAGGAGGTTTTTTTTATAAATTTAAGCCACAGACCGTACATAATAACAGCAAGCGCGTATCTGTAAAACAAAACGGAATTTGCGTCAATCCCTGCCGAATACATCGGAAGAGCAAATAAAGGGTTTGTACCGTAGCTTGCTGAAGCAATTGCTCCTAGCGTTACGCCTGTAGCTTTTCTTCTCATAATATGATAATCTAACTTAAAACATTTTAAAAAGCAATTAACTTCATGCTTGAGAAAATTTGTATTATAAGTTATACTAAATTGTGAAAAAAAATTAGAGGTATTGAGTTATGCTAAAAAGACTTTTATCACTATTCACAGTAGTATCAATTATCGGACTTAATACCATCCCCGTATTAGCCGAAAGCTGTGAAAAAACAGTTGCAGTAGAGCATTTAGATGTTCATAAAAAAGCTCCCTGCAATGTTGTTACAATTACAAATCTTAGAAAAACAGTAGAAAAAGGTAATGTTCTGCAGTTTGTATTTGATGAGAAATTTTTCTCTAAATGTGCTCAAGCAGGGCAAATGGTTCATTTTGTAGTCCCGCAGGCACTTTATACACAAGAAGGGACTTTAATCCTGCCTTGCGGAACGAAGATTGTTGCGGAAGTAACGAATATTGAAAAACCGAAATGGTTTAACAAAAACGCGCGTGTAAGCTTGATATTCAGACAAATAGTACTTCCGGACAATACCTGTATTGCAATCAAGGCAAGACCGTTTACAAAAGACTGTAAGCTGAAAGAAGGCCCCTGGACAACTACCGGAAAGCTTGTTCTTTCAACTCTTACTCTTGGTATAGTCGGTGCAGGAGCCGGAGTTGGTTTTGCATTTATTCCTAACCCTGCAGAAATCGGAGCAGGTTTGGCAATTGGTATTCCAATTGGCTGCGGTGTCGGCTTTGTTGTTGGGCTTATAACACCCGGCTGCCATTATAAAGCTAAAAAAGGCGAAGCTGTTTATGCTTTGCTGATAGATGAGTTTAGCGTTTGCAATAAGTAGAAAATTTTAATAAACGAGGCGCGGGCTTTAAGCCCGCGCCTCGTTTATTTTTAATCAAAAAAACGGTATTTAAATAATGTCCAAATGGCTTGAACACCATCTTTCCAGGTTATTTTTTTCCCTTCGTGCGATTTACGTGCATTATAAGAAATCGGCACTTCCATAAATCTTGCATTCTTTTTGAGAATTTTAGCCGTAATTTCAGGTTCAAAATCAAACCTGTTGGATTTTATTGTTATATCTTTAATGAAATCTGCACGAAAAGCTTTATAGCAGGTCTCCATGTCCGTAAGATACGTACCGAAGAGCAATCTGGTTAAATATGTTAGTGAAACATTTGCTAGATAACTCAGCAGCAAAAAATTTCCATTGTTGCGTTTATCAGCAAGTCTTGAACCGTAAACGACATCAGCTGTGTCTGTTACTATCATATGGACTAACGGTTTATAATCAGCAGGATTATACTCTAAATCCGCATCCTGAATTATTATAATATCGCCAGTTGCAGCATAAAATCCTGTACGAAGAGCCGCACCTTTTCCCATATTCCGGGTATGAAAGAGCACTTTATATGGAAGGGATGCATATAAATCCCTGGTTCCGTCTGTAGAGCAGTCATCAATTAAAATGATTTCTTTTTCCAGCCCGAAATCAACACTCTCAACCTGTTCTAATATCTCAGTCAGAGACTCTTTTTCATTATAAACCGGTATTAGAATTGAAATCTTTTTCAGAACTCCCCCTGTTAAGTTATTTTAGATTTACAAGAAGCAGAAATGTAATCTGTTTGCAATTATTATACTATAAAGAGATTTTATTTACATAAATATTGTAATTAGTTGTTATTTAACATTTACCCAAAATTATCTTTCTGGTATTATATAATATGGGATTACAGAGGAATTTAAGATATGACAGAAATACGACAAGAATTTATTGAGCAGGCAAAACAGTTAACAAGAAATGCAGAAGTTTTGCCTAATGGTTTTGAAGAATTAGC
>CALVEE010000055.1 GCA_944326495.1 Candidatus Gastranaerophilales bacterium
AACTCCGATAGGTAAAGAAGAAGATTCCAGACTGGGTGATTTTATTGAAGATAAAGATGCGGATGCTCCTGTAAAAACAGTAGCTCATGAACTTTTGAGAGAAGATCTCGCAGAGGTTTTAAGCGGTCTTTCACCCCGTGAAAGAGATGTTTTAAGGCTCAGATTTGGCATGGATGACGGTAGACAAAGAACTCTTGAAGAAGTTGGACAATTGTTCGGAGTTACAAGAGAACGTATCAGACAAATCGAAGCAAAAGCCTTGAGAAAGTTAAGACATCCAAACAGAAGTAAACGTTTAAGAGAATATGTTGAAGTTTAAATAACAATTTCAAAAGAAAAAAGAGTTAATGAATTTTCATTAACTCTTTTTTTGCAAAAAATTTGTCGGAGTGAAACCTCGCTTGTACCCGAGGACATCCTGAGCGTACGGCGTTGTTAATCTTTATACTGCACGGAGATACAAAGTATCTCCGTGCAGTGATGAAATTTTAGAAAAAAATTTCGAAACGGAATACCAAACCTTACGAACGCCAATAATCCCAGACGTAGTTGAAGTCAGTTGTCTATATGAAATTATTTTTCGAGAACAGGTTTCAGATATTGACCGGTATACGAATTTTTACATTTAATTATTTCTTCCGGTGTGCCTTCAAAAATAACATTTCCACCATCACTTCCTCCTTCCGGACCCAGGTCAATAATATGGTCTGCAATTTTTATCAAATCCATATTGTGTTCAATAATAAGTATTGTATTGCCTGCGTCTGCAAGTCTATTAATTATTTTAATAAGTTTATCAAGGTCATACCAGTGTAGTCCTACTGATGGCTCATCAAGAAGATAAAGTGTTTTACCTGTAGCTTTTTTATTAAGTTCGGAGGCAAGCTTGATTCTCTGGGCTTCTCCTCCTGATAATGTAGTTGCACTCTGCCCTAATTTTATGTATCCTAATCCAACATCGTAAAGCGTTTTTAGTCTGCTTTTAATTTTGGGAATATTCTCAAAAAAGACATAAGCTTCCGCAACCGTCATGTTTAATACATCTGATATTGTCGCACCTTTATATTTTACTTCGAGGGTTTCTCGATTGTATCTCTGACCTTTGCATACATCACATTTTACATACACATCGGAAAGAAAATTCATCTCAATTTTTATTAATCCGTCACCTTTGCATGCTTCACACCTTCCGCCTTTAACATTGAAACTAAATCGTCCGGGCTTGTATCCTCTCACCTTTGCCTCATTTGTCATTGCATACAATTCTCTAATATACGTAAATACATCAGTATATGTTGCCGGATTGGAGCGGGGAGTCCTGCCTATAGGCGATTGATCAATATCGATAATTTTATCAATATTTTCAAATCCAAGGATTTCATCCACACCCTGTGGTTTTGGTTTATTGCCTCTTAGTTTATGGATTGCATATTCGTGTATCAAATCCTGCATTAAGGTCGATTTCCCCGAGCCGGATACTCCTGTAAGTGCAACTATTTTTCCTAAAGGAATATCAACATTTATATTTTTAAGGTTGTTTAGATGTGCATTTCTTACTCTTAAAAATTCACCGTTACCTTCCCGTCTATTTATAGGAACAGGTATTCTTTTTGTGCCGCTTAAGTACTGACCCGTTATAGATTCTTTTACCTGTTTGATTTCTTCAAGTGTGCCTCTGGCAACTATTTTTCCGCCGTGCACACCGGCTCTCGGTCCTATATCTACTATGTAATCCGCATTTTTCATTGTATCTTCATCGTGTTCTACAACAATAAGAGTATTCCCGAGATTCCTTAAACGAAGAAGTGTTTTTATCAACATATCATTGTCTCTTTGATGCAAACCGATTGACGGTTCATCAAGAACATACAATACGCCTGTCAGACCGCTTCCTATTTGCGTTGCAAGTCTGATTCTCTGGGCTTCGCCGCCGGAGAGAGTTAAGGACATTCTGCTGAGGTTTAAATATCCTAAACCTACATCAAGCAAAAATTTCAAACGGGCTCTGACTTCTTCTAAAATTTGTTTTGCAATCTTCATCTGGTAATCAGACAATTCCAAAAACAAATCAGAAAAGAATTTAAAACTTTCTGTAACCGGCATTTCACACACTTCGTGGATATTTTTTCCGTTTATAGTAACAGCTAGAATATATGGTTTTAACCTTGCGCCATGGCAGTCTTTGCAAGGGGTTAGTTTCATATATTTCTGGATTTCTTCTCTCCAGTATTCTCCGCCGGATTCATTGTATCTTTTTTCAAGAAAAGGAATGACTCCCCAGAATTTCATTTTGTGGTTTTCGTATCTGTTTGTACCAAAGTGTTTTACCCGGATATTGATTATATCATCTCCGCCATAGAGTATAATATGCTGTTCTTTTTCCGTTAATTCTTCAAATGGTTTGTTTAAATCTATGTTGTAATGTGAAGAAACAGAATTTAACACATCATCGTAATACGAAGTGGTCGTCTTGCTCCAGGGATATATTGCACCTTGTTTTATTGATTTTTTTCTGTCCGGCACTACTAAATCCGGATCTACTACAAAATCATACCCGAGTCCGGAGCAGGTAGGACAGGCTCCGTAAGGGCTGTTGAAGCTAAAACTTCTCGGAGAAAGTTCTTCGAAGCTTAAGCCGCACTTAGGACACGCAAGTTTTTCAGAAAAGATAAGCTCTTTATCCCCTATAACATCCACAGTCATAAGTCCGTTTGCTTTTTTTAGCGCAATCTGAGCGCTGTCTGCTATTCTTGATTTTGCACTTTCTTTTACGACTATTCTGTCAACTACAACATCTATATTGTGCTTTTTATTTTTTTCAAGTTTGATATTTTCAATATCGTCTTCATCAAGATTATAAACTTGTCCGTCAACTCTTGTTCTGATAAAACCTTCCTGCTTAAGGTCATTAAGCAGTGAGGAATACTCACCTTTTTTGCCCCTTACCACCGGTGCTATAATTTGTATCTTAGTTCCTTCGGGGAGTTTTAAAATCTTGTCAACAATTTCATCAATTGATTGCGGTTTTATTTCATCTCCGCACTGCGGACAATGGGGCGTGCCTATGCGTGCATATAGCAATCTCAGGTAATCATAAATTTCTGTAACGGTACCGACTGTAGAACGGGGATTGTTTGATGTGGATTTCTGGTCTATTGATATAGCAGGCGAAAGCCCTTCTATATATTCAACGTCAGGTTTGTCCATTTGTCCTAAGAATTGTCTTGCATAAGTTGAAAGGCTTTCTACATATCTTCTTTGCCCTTCTGCAAAAATCGTATCAAAAGCAAGAGAACTTTTCCCTGAACCTGATACCCCCGTAAATACAATCAGCTCATTTTTGGGCAATTCTAAATCTATATTTCTCAAATTGTGCTGGTTAGCACCTTTTATTATAATTTTGTCATTCATAACTATAATCAGTTTACTGAATATATGAAACGATATCCCTGTATTTTTATAAGGATATTATTTCACAATATTTAAAGTTATTCAAATTAATTTGTTCAAAAGAACAGGTCTGTCAATCATTAGCAAATACCAGAATATAAAACCTTACCTGAGATTGGGTTTATTTTTTTGCTACGCTTCATGTAAAATCTGCTGTTTTTATCCGAAGAAGATTTGAATAATTTTTTG
This sequence comes from Candidatus Gastranaerophilales bacterium, assembly GCA_944326495.1. Classification (GTDB taxonomy): domain Bacteria; phylum Cyanobacteriota; class Vampirovibrionia; order Gastranaerophilales; family Gastranaerophilaceae; genus CAG-196. Next base: position 3,640 of record CALVEE010000055.1, read on the forward strand.
CCCGTTATTGAAGAGTGTTATTGTAAGAGGTAAAAATTGTCTGAGTGGGACCTCGCTTGTAGGAGTGGTACACGGAGTGCGAGTGGCGCCGAGTCTAGCATTTTACGGAAGTGACCCCATGCGCTTGTTGACTGTGCCGGACTTATTGTTAAATATTGA
>CALVEE010000056.1 GCA_944326495.1 Candidatus Gastranaerophilales bacterium
ATTGTGGTGCTACGCACGTAGGAGACTGGTCGACAGGCATTCTATCTAAAGACTACCAGATAATATTTGGCCTACTGACCTGTCTCAATGTACGCCCATGTAACTTAATACATATTGTGTTACATTAACATTAATTTATCTCATTATAACACACATATAGTGCGAACTTCAAGCTTTTAATAAAATTTACCCCTCATCCGGTCTCCGCCCACCTTCTCCCACATGGGGAGAAGGGCTAAAACGCGCTAGTTTAGTGCATCTTGTTGCTTCTCCCTAAGACTGCAGAAGCTGGCCGGATGACCCGATGAGGGCGTAAGCCTCCATCCCTCTTGCACTCTGCATTCCACCCCTAATATTTACCCCTAATGTAACACAATATGTATTATGTTACATTCAATGTAACACTTTATAGGAGAGCTTTTATGAAAAAATCTGGATTCACGTTGGCTGAAGTATTGATTACACTTGGGATTATAGGTGTTGTAGCAGCACTTACTGCGCCAGCTTTGGTTATGAGCAGCAGAAACCAGGCCAATGCTGCCAAATTGTCTGTTGCTGTTTCAAATCTTGAAAATGCTCTACAGAATATGTTGGTAACAGAAAATGTTGACACTTTATTCCAAACAAGAGCTTGGCAAAACGCAGGTAATCGTCCAGCATTTGCTGGTAATATTGGACAACATATGCGAATAAATGGCTATCGAGGAATTGCTGGTGAACAATCGGAGGCCGAGGCTGGAGGGGGAAATTTAGTTCGTCAATATTATGGGGCTAATAACCTTCCTAGTCGTATGACAGCTGATGGTGCTAAAGATATGACGGAGGCAGCTCCCAATGATGTAACAAATACTATGGGACGCGCACCTCAAGGCAATGCTGGGGTTAATCATATTATTGAAGCAAAAAATGGTGTAGTATACTTTTTCACTCCAAATGTTAACGTAAACCCTACACAAGCAGAAAAGGATAACATAATAGCACAAGGCGGAGCATTATTTAATGAAGCTGCTGATGTATATATCGATGTTAATGGTCAATCGGCGCCGAATACTTTAGGACGTGATATCTTTGCATTTTATCTTGGAGACGACGGAATAATGTATCCAATAGGTGGCCTTGATGTATCTATTTTAGATAACCACGGAAATACCGACATGTGGAATACTGCAGGAGCAGGTAGTAACCGAAATTGCCGGGATGGTTCAATTAATCAGGGTTATGGCTGTACCGCGAGAGTAATTGCTGAAGGATATCAAATGAATTATTAATATATAGAAATTAATGCAATGAGATTGAATGGCTATCATTCAATCTCATTTTTTATTTAATAAATTTTTGAAAACTCCAAAAAGAATTCCGAAATAACATTTATGAGCATTGGCAAAATCCAAATCATGATAGCTGCACCAAATACAGGTTTAAACAGAAAGCTTAATTGGAATACGTTTACCTGCGGTGCTGTTTTTGATATAACACCAAGGATGATGTCCTGACCCAATGTTGCTAAAAGCACGGGAGATGCGATTTGAAGCCCCATATACAGAACATTTGAGGTTGTTGTAATCAAATAGTCGAGGTTTATTATCTTCTCTAGCGGAATACTTACTGCATATATAGGGAAAATCTCAAAGCTTCTGACCAGTGCATTAATAAGCCAGTAAAACCCGCCTAACTCTATAAAAATAATTATTCCCAATAATGTTATAATGCGGCTTAAAATTGAAGTCTGGCTGTTTGTCGTAGGATCCATTACCATTGCAGAAGATAACCCCATCTGCGTATTAATCATATCTCCGCCGGCTTCTATTGCCAGAACAAGAAGCTGCGCTATGTAGCCGATAATTGCTCCGACTGCAAAATTAAGGATTAAGAGCAGCAGAGGAGAAATATCGCCTGGCGGCTGGGAAGGATGTAAAAGCGGAGTAAGCATTAGGGTTAAAATAAATGCAAACGAAAGTTTTACAAGCCCCGCAATTTCTTTTCTGTTAAATACTGGAGCAAATCTTATAAACCCCAAAAGCCGCGCAAACACAATGAAGCCTGCTGAAAACCATTTCGTAAACTCCGGAAATAATATTGATATTTGCCCGATTAATTGTTCCACTTTTTGCCTCCGCTTAGCCCCGGTGGAATATCAAGCTCGTATTCATAAATATCCGGAGGGGTATCTATCTGAAGAATATCAAATCCCTCAACTTCGTCTATGATTGTTTTTTCTTCTGTTATATTAACATTAAACATAACTTTTTCTTTGTTATTTTTAAGAACGCAGACTCGTGTTTTGCCAGCTTTTAGAGGATGAAAAATCAGTGTATTTTTTTCATTCATAATAGTAATTAACGGATAAACATCAAGAATATCATTATGTTCAATGCTGATATCAGAAAGTTTGCCGTTTGTCGTAATAACGCAATCCTCAAAAGCTTGAGCCGGGATTATGGAAAGTATTAAAAAAGATATTAAAACTATTTTCTTTATCATTGATAATTCCTATCTTCCGAGCATCTTATTGATTTCAACAAAATTCCCTTTAGGCATTGGAGCCTGCGGAGCTGTATCATATTTAATTTTCTGGGCTTTATCAATATAAGGAACTTTTCCCGGATTTTTCATTATTTCATTAACCGTCGGAGCGTCTTTGAACGAATCTTTCATCTCGCCTTCAAACGGAGTTGTGTACTTGTAATAATCAGCCGGAAGTACAAACGAATCGTTTTTAGGCACAGTATTAAAAGCAAGCGCCATTCCTTCCGTAAACAAATTAGTAAGAAGTTTAATAAACCCCATTCCTCCGATTATGATTACAAGAAACACAGCGAAAATCTTAGGCGCGGCGGCAATCGTCTGCTCCTGAACCTGGGTAACTGCCTGAATAATACCGACAACCAGACCGATTGCCGCCGCTGTAAGCACGCAGGGCATCGAGATTGCAAGCATTACCATAAAACCTTTTGATAAATATTCAGTTAACATTTCCATAGTTTGATATCCTTTAAGTTATTGTTGGGTTAAAAACCCAACCTGCTTTCTTATTTTGTCGTAAACCCGATTTGTTTTGTTTGTCTTGGCGTTTCTATTAAATTATTCAAGACTCTTATAATTTGATTTATAGTTTCATCATGTTCGGAGAATTTCTTATCAGTATTTTCTATATGCAGCATCAGCATTTTTCTTAATTCATCTATTTCACGCGATGTTGAATTTTGTATAAGTGCATATTGCCTGAGTCTTACAAAAGCGCGGATGATTTCTATGTTTATAGAAATAGCCCTATCGCTATTTAAAACGCTTGACAGCATTGACACTCCCTGTTCTGTAAAAACATTCGGGGTTGTCGGTGAATGCTTAAGTGTTTGGAACCTATCGCAATTTGCGATAAGTTCATTTAGCTCGTCTCTAGTGAGTTTGAACATAAAGTCATCCGGAAATCTTTTCTTATTCCTTTTTACAGCTTCATTCAATCTATGAGTAGGGACTTCATAAAGTTCTGCGAGGTCTCTGTCTATCATGACTTTTTGACCGCGGATTGTAAAAATTCTGTTTTCAATAATTTCAATGTTTTTCAAATTTGATATCCTTTAAGTTATTGTTGGGTTAAAAACCCAACCTACTTTCTTTCTTTAATTTGGTTTATAAGTTTAGGAGTTTATAAGAATTTAAATTCGCTATCGCTCATATTATTATCTATATAATTTTTTAATTTCTCCTCAACTCCTAAACCTCTAAACTTCTAAACTAATTATAACTTTGTACCAGCCCCTGAACAATCAGCGCCCAGCCGTCTACTGCTATAAATATCAGGAGTTTAAACGGAAGCGAGATGATTGTCGGAGATAACATGAACATACCAAGTGCCAGTAATATGTTAGCTACAACAAGGTCAAGTACAATAAATGGTACGAAAACAACGAACCCGATTTCAAAAGCGGTTTTGAGTTCGCTTAAAATATAAGCAGGCGCTACTTCCCATATAGTAATATCTTCGGGTGATTTAGGCGGTGTTTTGTGTTTTAATTCGACAAAAAACGCCAGATCATTTTCGCGCGTTTGTTTCATCATGAATTCTTTTAGAGGTTTAGAGCCCTCATCAATAGCCGCAATCAGGTTTTGATTTTTCTGATAAGGAATTGACCCTCTTTCGTACATTTGCTGGAATACTCCGCCCATTGTATAGAATGTCAAAATCATACAAAGCCCGATTGTTACAATTGCCGGAGGAACTTGAACGCCCATGGCGGTTTTCAGCAGTGAAAATACAATTGTAAATCTTAAAAAACAGGTCATACAGCAAAATACAAACGGCAGAAGCGAGAAGAGCGTCATCACCGTAAGCATTTGCAAGACCGGGTTCATATCTTTGATTACTGAGTCCATAGTTATTAAACCTTCATTTTATCTATTAAATTTCGCATAACCGATTTATCATTTTTTTCGTGCAGCAAACTTGTTTTAATCCCGATAGCCGATTTGTCCATATAATCAGGTCTTGCAAGCTTCTGCATTGTTTGTTGAAAAGTCTCTTTAGAAGAAGAAACATCCTCGACCGGAGCTGCTGTATGACTTACATCGAGTTTTGATATAAGTGTAGTTTTATCGACATCACCTGCTATAAGAAATTTTTCTTTTCCTGTTGATACAATGTAAAGCGTTTTTCTTGGTGCAAGAGACATTGAATCAATCACTTTAAGGTATTTTGATTTTGCGCCTGTGCCTTGCGAGGTTGCATTTTTAAATACTAAAAGCGCAATCACAATTACGCCGACCATTGCAAATGTATAAACCATAAAATTTGCTAAATATCCCATATTACTACCCTCGTTTTTTGATTAATTATTTTTATGTTGATGTCAAGCTTGCGGAGCGTTTTCTTCTACTTCAAAATCGCTGTAGTCAAAATCTTCGCCGCCGTTTTCCGGCTGTGTTTCAGCATCCGTTTCCGGTACCGGAGCTTCGTGAGATTTTTCCGGATCATTAACTTTTTCTATTTTGACTCCAAAACGGTCATTGATTATTACAAGTTCTCCGGATGCAACAAGTTTTCCGCCGACTTTTAGAGAGACTTTATTGTCATAGACAGAGCACAAATCGACAATTAGACCTTCTTCTATACTCTTTAATTCGCCTAAAGTTACTTTTACTTTATCAAATTCGGCAGACATATCCACCTGAATACTATCCCACAAATTTGTATTTGTATTATCCTCCATACTGCCTCCTCCGCTGGTATCATAAGGTTCTATTATTTTAATATTTGGTTTTACCTGAAATTTTTGTACAATATTTTCGCATACAAGCGTCATCTCGGAAGAATTACTGTTTTCAAAAACAACAATATCTCCGACATCTAATCTCTTAATATCGGCAACAGGGAATGTCGTTGTTCCAAGCAAAAGGTTAACTTCTACCGGACTGCTTGCAAAATCTCTGTCCTCAAACCGCGGCTCTTTTGGTTCTAATTCTTTTGGGGATAAAATATCTTTAGGAACAGATATGATAAATTTTGCAGCGCTGTCTGATATTTCACTTTTTACGAAATATGTAAGATGAAGAATTTCATTATATCTTCTATGCGGTTCTATTGTAAAATTTGGTGCAAGTGATTCATAAAGAAAATCATTGAATGCGGTTATAATTCGGGCTTCTAATTCTGTAACTTCGGTTAAGTCAAACCGGCGGTTGTTTTTCCCGAGAACTTTGTCTAAAATCACATTAATCGCATCCTGCGAAATCCTTATATAAACATCATTTTTAGCGTTAATTTTAACCTTGGTTACGAAAAAAGTATCATTTTGGGAAAGTACATTCATATTAGTGCTTACGGACATAAGCTTATATTCAAACCCGTCAAAAAAGAATTCGCTGCTGCAGTTTTTTACAACCGGCGTAAAAACTGAATCAAGCCAGGCAAATTGTTTATATAATTCATCAAAGAATATAGAGTTTATCATACCCCGAGAGCCCTTTTCCCCATTTGTAAGGTATACTTACCTACTCTATACTAAATGATTTTAAGATAATACACATCAACTGTTTAGAGGATTTACAGGCTCTTTAACAAATTAGTAATCTCTTTTGCTGCATCAAATTTTGCTAAATGTGAAGCGTTTTGTTTTAGATAGTTCATTTTGACAGGGTTGTCAAGGAGTTCAACAATTTTACCTCTAAGCATATTAGGGTCTAAATCTTTATCTTCAATATAAATACAAGCACCCATATCAAGCAGGTATTTTGCATTAATCCTCTGATGATTAGCAGCAGCGTATGGAAACGGCACAAGAATAGGGGCTGTATCAGAAGCGCAGATTTCTGAAATACTTAGAGAGCCTGCGCGCGAAACTACTATATCGCTTGATTTTAAGACTGATATCATATCATCAAAATACGGTTTTATTATCAAATTGTTATCCTGCTCAAAAGCCGGATATATTTTCTGAACCCGTTCAATAACATCGGAATAATTTTTCTTTCCGGTCTGAAAAATTACTTGAAGATTTAGCTCTTGAGAAAATTCTTTCAAAAGTTCAATAGTTGTATTATTAATTGATTTTGCGCCTTGAGAGCCGCCCATAATACACAAGGTAAGCCTGTTTGCAGCTAAGCCCATATTCATAGAAGCCTGTTTTTTTGAAAGAGTTTTAAATTCTTCTCTGATAGGATTTCCGGTAATTACTATATGTTTATTTGGTATAAACTTTTTAGCGTTTTCAAAAGCGAGAGTTATGTATTTAGCGCGCTTAGAAAGCCTTCTTGTAACAAGTCCGGGCATTGCATCGCAATCA
>CALVEE010000057.1 GCA_944326495.1 Candidatus Gastranaerophilales bacterium
CTTAAGTACAGCAACGCATTTTATCCTAAAAAAATACAAAGACCACGGAACTGTTTTTGATAAAAAGAGGGAAGACGAGAGGGAGATAATAACACCATGACAAAGCCTCTTTCAGAAGCGGTAGAGAGTTTGAAACCATCAGGCATCAGAAAATTCTTTGATTTAGTAAGCGAGATGAAAGATGCTATTTCGCTCGGAGTCGGAGAGCCTGATTTTGATACTCCGTGGCATATCAGAGACGAGGGTATTTTTGCGCTTGAAAAAGGCAAGACTTTTTACACATCAAACGCCGGGTTAAAAGAGTTAAGAGAAGAGATTTGCAATTATCTGAAAAGAAGGCAGGGAATAACATATAACCCGGCAAAAGAAGTTCTTGTAACGGTGGGCGGCTCGGAAGCCATTGATATAGGACTTCGGGCTCTGATTAACCCCGGAGATGAAGTTATTATCCCGCAGCCATCTTATGTTTCTTATGAACCTTGCGCTGTATTAGCAGGAGCGAAGCCTGTTATTATAGACTTAAAGGCTGAAAATGAATTCCGATTGACGGCAGACGAGCTTAAAGCTGTAATTAGCGATAAAACAAAAGTTTTAATACTTCCATTTCCTAACAATCCGACAGGTGCTATTATGGAGCGCAAAGATTTGGAAGATATTGCAAAAATTATCATAGAAAACGATATTTATGTTATGTCTGATGAAATTTATGCGGAATTAACTTATAAAAACGAGCACGTATCTATAGCATCGCTGGATGGTATGAAAGAGCGGACAATTCTTATTAATGGTTTTTCAAAAGCTTATGCAATGACCGGCTGGCGCCTTGGTTATGCCTGTGCACCAGAAAATATTATTAAACAGATGACAAAAATCCACCAGTTTGCAATTATGTGTGCTCCGACAACAAGCCAGTATGCAGCAGTTGAAGCTCTTAAAAAAAAGGATGATGACGTCAAGATGATGAAAACAGCTTACAACCAGCGCAGAAGGTTTTTGATAAATGCGTTTAAAGAAATGGGCTTAGAGTGTTTTGAACCCTTTGGGGCATTCTATGTTTTTCCTTGCATAAAAGAATTCAATATGACGAGCGAAGAGTTTGCAACAAGATTTCTTGAGGAAGAAAAAGTCGCTGTTGTTCCGGGAAATGCATTCGGAGCAAGCGGGGAAGGATTCGTAAGAATATCTTATGCATATTCTTTAGAGAATTTAAAATCAGCTATAGAAAGGCTAAGACATTTTATAAAACAGCTGCGTGCATAGGAGGCTGGTCGATAGATATTTCGCAAAAAGCGTCCTCTCTCTACGGGCGAGGAAGGCGTACTTTTTGTTATTGGAACATTTAAAATAAATCAAGGCTTACAAAATTCCTCTCCTTACGGGAGCGGATTTGCGGACGGACGACACGAACATCAGTGAGTTAGTCCGGATAGCGAACAGACTGAACCTGCTAAGCCGTGAGGCTTAAAGGTGAAGTTCTGTGAGCGTGGAGCAAATCCAAGACAGAGGATAGAATTTCAATACGAAACGTGAGTTGAGTATTAGAAATTCTTGGTGAGGTGGCAGTACGTAGAGGCAAATAAAAAACTATAAAGTTGAATTTAAAAGAACTGTTCGTTTTATAATTATAAGTTAATATTGGGCAGGTATGTCCAACCGACTTTTATGTCTATTTTTTACCGGATAGTTGTGCCGGGGATTTGCGAGAAAAATGTTAATTTTCGCACCCGCTAATTGTAAATTTTTGTAACAATTTCTCTTAAAATTCTAAAGTTTTCTAAGAATATGCCGTAAATATTAGTACCAATGTAATATATTAAGTAACATTCAAAATAATTTAAATCGGAGGGATTATGGCAATTCAAGGATCGTACAATTTAGACAACGCATTAAGTTCACAGGCTTATGCCTACAAATGTTGGTATAATTACAATTATGGCAATAATACAATGGGTATCTCCGCAAGTGATATGGGTGAAATAACCCAAACCTGGAGCGGTGAATTATCAAACTGGCGCGCAACAGCAAGTGATGACGAAAATGCGTACGAGATAGAAGACGATGATTTCTCTAATGCTTATAACAAAGGTCAGGATACTGCTCAGGATAAAACAGGGTACGAAGGCGGTGGTAAAGGTAAAATGGCAACACGTTCAGCAGCAGATTTAGGTCTAGGTGTAACCGGTGCTCTTTCAACGACAATTGGTTCTAATGTAGCTAGTAATGTAGGGAAGGCTATTACAGGAGATCTTATCGGAAAAACAGGAGCTAAGCTTGCTGGAAAAGCGACCACTAAAGCTGCTCAACAAACTGCGGATAAAGTGGGTTCCGCAAATGGCTCTTGGATTGTTGCAGCACCATTGGCACTAACACAGGGGACTTTATACATGGCTAAAAAACCTAATAAAGACCAAAAAGAAGCATGTGACGAACTTCTGAACGAAATGACAAATTCTCAAAATGCCCTAACTGCGGCTCAAGGAGATATGCAGACATATAGTGATGAAGTTATTGCCCTTTCAGACGAGGCTGCGGTTTACAATGAAGATGCCAATGAGAATGTTGAAGAAAATAAAGCTGAATATGATATGTACAGAGCTTCTTATGATGCTTTAATGGAAAAAGTTGAAGCTGGAGAAACTCTAAGTGAAGATGAAAAAGCTTTGTTAGAGGAGCTTATACCACTAATGCAAGAACTTGGAGTTACAATCGAAGAAACTTCTACTGATACAACAGATGCAGTAAGCGAGATCTATGATGAAATGGGCACATACCAAGAAGGATATGATAATGCTGCTGCTACAATGGCAGAAGTTCAAGGCGTAACCGATTTCGCTGAAAGCTTTGATGAGGCGACAAAAACTAATTGTGTTGTTGAGGCTGTTGCACAAGGTCTAAATGCAGCCTCTGGCACAAAAGCCGGAATTCAAGCAACTTCGTTTGCAGCATCAGGCAGTTGGGCATTTGGTGCAACATCTTGGGCCTTTGCGTTTGCAGCTATGGGCTTTGCGGGGGCTGGTATGAGTGTTAAAGGAACCGTTCAACAAGCTCAATGGGCTGGTGACGTTGGAACTGAAATCGACATGAGAAGAGCTACACAAGATTTCAATGCTCAAACAACGGAAGTTTATGATGAATCAATAGATGGCTACGAAGGTACGATGGGTACTGTAGAAGATTTATCTATGGCTATTCCGGAAGACATTGAAGAAATGACAGAAGAGATGGAAATCCCTGAAGAAGCACCGCAGATTCCGGCAGAAGGCGGTAGTCCTGCAGCCGGAGCAGGTTTAGGCCTTGGTGTCGGCACCGGAAACAATGGTAACAATGGAGCCGGAACAAGTACAAGAGGTTTAGGCCTTGGCGTCGGTGCCGGGAACAATAGCAGCAACGGAGTCGAAAGTGGTGCAAGAGGCTTAGGGCTTGGCGCAGGATCCGGCGAGAACAGCACAGTCGCAGATCGTAACGGTCTCGGTCAAGGTACATCTCCTGACGGTAAAGACGATAAGGACAAAGATAAACCCGTCGTTTAATTATTGTATGTCAATAAACTTATGCACCTGCGGTATGAGACGAACTTTGGGGTATAAGTTTAGACAGGCGTCCAGAACCTTTTCTATAAAAACGGGGTCGCAACAAATATCTTTACCCCTCATCATTGGCTGTAATATGAGTTCAATATCAAATTTTTCACAGAGATTGCACATTTTAGCAATCTCTGTTTCTGTAATATGGTTATCAAAAACAGCTTTTGCAAATAGTTTTTTTTGTGATGCAATCTCAAAGAATTTTTCGTGTTTTGAAAACATTTCTCTTTGTCCCGTAACACTCGGAAGTTTTATGTCTGCTGAAATATAAGTTATATTATCAATGACTTTTTCAAGTTCATCACATAAAGTACCGTTTGTTTCAAGATATATAGGCAAAGGACATTTCTGTGCAAAATCTTTTATAAAATCAGTGTGTAACAAAGGTTCGCCTCCAGTGAGCGAAACAGAGTGACAATTCTTGTTCTTGTATACAAATTCCAGAAGTTCATCCGTTGACATTTCTTTTGCATCAAAAGGCGTAAAATCTGTATCACAATAACTGCATTTTAAGTTACATCCGCAAAGTCTTATAAAGACCTGTTTATAACCGACAAACGGGCCTTCTCCCTGTATTGAAGCAAAGACTTCTTTAACTTTTACCACTTTATTCTAATCTTTCTCTGATATTTTCTCCGGAAATTTCCTGCAATCTTTTATACAAACGGATTTCTTCGTCAGTAAGATTTTTAGGAATTTCTATTTCCACAGTTACTATCATATCACCAAATTTATTATTCTGCTCAATCCCGCAGCCAGAAAGTCGGATTTTTTGTCCGTTTCTTGTTTGCGGCGTAATTTTTAAAGATACATTTCCCCTTAAAGTCGGAACAGTAACATTCCCCCCGAGGACGGCTTCATAAGGAGTGATAGCAATCGTTTTCAAAATGTTTAAGCCGTCCGTTTTGTAATTTTTAGGTTCTCTGACATGGATTATCAGATACAAATCCCCGTTTCTTCCGCCGTTTAACCCTTTTTCCCCTTCTTCCGCCAGCCTGATTTTAGATTTGTCTTTAATTCCGGCCGGAATTTTTACACTAAATCTCTTGTAAGTTGATGTTTCGCCTTTACCTTTGCAATTACTGCACTGTGTGCCGTTAATAAACCTTCTTCCGCCGCATTTGGGGCAGATGTTTGTCTGGAGCATGTTAATAACTTTTGTTGTACCGCTTACAGCTTCAAAAACAGATATTTCCACATCGGAATAAATATCATCACCTTTTCTCGGCGGTTTTACGTCACGCTCCTTTTTGTGTGAAAATAAATCTTCCCATTTAAAGCTAAAGTTTTTAGATGTTTTATTCGGATTTTTAGTCGTTTTATAATTAGTTTTTGTCTCCTGTTTGGAATAGCTGTTTTTAGCGTAGGAATAAAACCTTCTTGCTTTGTCATAGTCAGCTTTTTTTAAGCTGTCTGACAGGATCTCATAAGCTTCATTGATTTCTTTAAAACGTGCAATAATATCAGGCGTATTTCCTGCAACATCAGGATGCCATTTGCGTGCAAGATGTCTGTATGCGCTCTTGATTTCTTCTGTAGATGAGGACTCCGTAATGTCCAGTATTTTATAATAATCTTTCGTCATACTTTAGGTTTAATGACCCGATTAAAAAAGTCAAGGGGTAAATGAGGGGGGTAAAGAGGGTGGGTGAATGGGGGTAAAATCTTTCCAATGTAACAAAAATGTTACATATATAACTTATTATTGTGTTTTTGATATGATAAATTTGAGGAATTAAGCAATAAAATTTTTGGAGTTGTATAATGAATAAAAAAAGGTTGATTTCTGCACTTTTGGTATGTTGTTGTTTAACTATTTTATCTGTTAAAGCAGATGTAAAAGTAATAGAAAATCAGACATTTAATGGACAAGGAGATTCGATAAACAATAATGATCCGGGGGTTTTTACTGTAAATCCCGGGGACAGTTTGGAAATAACCAATTCAACTTTTATTAATAACCATGGCGGATTAAGTGGTGCTATTCGCAATGAAGGCTCTCTTATAATAAATGACGGCACAGCGGATAGTCATACGACTTTTGAAGGTAACTATAATGATATACCATCCGGCGGTGGAGGTGCTATTAATAGTTATGTAGCCGGCTCCAGTGTTTATATTGGTGATTATACTTCTTTTAAAGGCAATCGTTCTGATGCAATAGAAGACGGAGGTCAAGCTGGCGGAGCTATATACATTGGTAATCCTAATGGTGCTGGTACGCCCGTAACAAAGTTAGAGATTGGTGATTATGTTGAATTTAATGGAAATACTGCAAATAAAGGCGACTCCTCCATGGGTGGAGCTATATATATAGAAAACACGGATACAGATATTGGCGATAACTTTAAAGTTATAAATAACACGTCATATAAGTCCGGCGGTGCTATCAATATAAATTGTGCCGCTTCTGGTCAGACTGCTGAAATTGGTAAAAATGCAAAATTTACCGGCAATACTTCAACAACCGGCAGCGGTGGAGCTATATTAAACTATGACACTGATTTTACAATCGGAAGCGGTGCAGAATTTACCAATAATAAAGCTGCAACAAGCGGCGGTGCTATTTCTAATTCCGGTAAATTGACCCTAGAAGGGGCAGAGTTTACCGGCAATTCTGCGCAGCAAGGCGGTGCTCTTTATAATGCCCAAAATGCAACTGCAAATTTAACAAATGTTACAGTAAATGCCGCTGACGATTATGGTTCTAATGACATCGTAAATGCCGGTACTACAACAACAGCAGGAACAAATACTTTTGCAAGTGATATCAAGAATGAAAGCACTGGTAAAATAAATTTTAGCGGTACTAATACAATTGACACAACCTCTAAAGTAACCGGCT